>NZ_JBXQQB010000002.1:292585-472474 GCF_057220535.1 Kitasatospora sp. NEAU-CNBT7
GCCGGCCCGGGCCGGGGGCGTGCGGCGACGGGCGGCGACCCGGAGGCCGCCGCCCGTCGCCGCCCGCCGTGGTGTCAGAGCTCGCTGCCGAACTCCGCGTGCAGCCGGTAGCGGCCGTCCAGGCGGCGGACGGTCCCGGCCGTGGGCTGCGGGAAGTGGGTGCCCAGGAGCAGGTCGTCGGTGTCCGCCAGGCCGTCGAGCAGCCGGGCGCGGGTGCGGATCGCCTCGGCCGGGTCGATGTCGACGCAGCTGTGCACGTGGGGGTGGGACAGCTGCACCGGGTGGTGGACGCTGTCGCCGGTGATCAGCGCCCGGCGGCCGCTGCCGCGCAGCTGTACGGCGACCTGCCCCGGGGTGTGGCCCGGGGCCGGGACCAGCAGGACGCCGGGCGCCACCTCGTGGCCCTGCTCGGGCACGTCCACCACGTCGTACTGCCCGGCGTCGCGCACGGGGTGGACGGAGTCGCGGAACATCTGGGTGCGGGCCTCGTCGAGGTCGGTGGCGGCCCAGTGGTCCCACTCGGTGCGGCTGGTGAGGTAGCGGGCGTTGGGGAAGGTGGGGACCCAGTCCCCGCCGACCAGGCGGGTGTTCCAGCCGACGTGGTCGGTGTGCAGGTGCGTGGTGATCACCAGGTCCACCGACTCGGGCGGGAAGCCGGCCGCCGTCAGGCGGTCCAGGAAGTCGGTGCCCAGACCGTTCCAGGCCGGGTTGGCGCGGGTCTTGTCGTTGCCGATCCCGGTGTCCACGATGATCCGCAGCCCGCCGGCCGACACCGCGAAGCTGTGGCTGGCCAGCCGCGGGACCTCGGCGTCGGCGAAGTCCGGGCGCAGCCACGGTGCCTCGTCCAGCACCTCCTTGGTGGCGGCCGGCAGCAGCCAGGGCCCGGTCTGGCGGGGCAGCTCGATCTCGTCGACACGGCGTACGGCGATGTCGCCGAGGCTCCAGCCGGCGGTGGTGACGGGGGTGGTCGGGGCGGGGGCGGTCTGGCCGGGTGCGGTGCTCATGGTGGGTCCTCTCGGGTGGCGCGGGCGGCTGAGGTGGGCGGGCTGGCTGGGACGGACGGGCTGGGACGGATGTACGGGACCGGTCAGGTGGTGCGGGCCGGTCAGGCGGTGCCGGGCCGCCGACGGGCGGTGCGGGCGAGACCGGCCAGGGTGAGGGCGATGACCGTGACGGCGTAGAGCGAGACGGCGGTCTGCAGGCCGTACAGGTTGGTCAGCAGTCCGGCGAGGACGGCGGGGATGCTCATCGCCAGGTAGCTGAGGACGTAGTAGGCGGCCAGGGTGCCGGCCCGTTCGGCCGGGGCCGCCGGGGGGAGCAGCAGGCGCAGGGCGGCCTGGGTGACGGCGCCGAAGCCCGCACCGGCCAGTGCGGTGCCGGCGAACAGCGCGGACAGGCTGTGCAGGTGCGGACCGCTGAGGGTCAGCAGCGCCCCGGGGATCAGGAGCGCGCTGCCGCCGAGGCTCACCGCGCGGGCGGGCAGGGACCGGGCGGCGTGCCCGGCGAGGCCGGCGGCGGCCGTCAGGGTGAAGAAGACCAGGCCGCCGGTGGCGCGGGGGGCATCCGGGGCGATCAGGCGGGCCAGCGAGGGGCCGAGGGAGGAGTAGAAGCCGCCCAGCGCCCAGGCCGCGACGATCCCGGGCGCGGCGAGCGCCATGGCCGGGCGGGAGGCGGGTGCGACGGTGACGGCGGGGAGCAGGGAGCGCCAGGCGCCGGACGTGCGGCGCACGGTCTCGGGGGTGAGCAGCACCGCGGCCGCCTGGACGCCGAACAGGACGAGCAGCAGCAGGTAGACGGTGTGGGTCGGGGCAGGGGCGTACTGCACGAGGGCGGTGGCGGCGAGCACCCCGGCCGCCATCCCGGCGACCGGGGTGATGCCGTTGGCTGCGGTCGCGCGGCCCGGCCGTTCGGGGTCCTCGAAGTCCAGCAGGGCGGCTCCGGCGGCGCTGGTGGCGACACCGGTGGCCAGTCCCTGCAGAATCCGGGCGGCGATCAGCGCGGACACCCCCTGGGCGGTGGCGAAGGCGGCCATCGACAGCGCCTGTGCCACCAGCGCCCCGGCGAGGACCGGCCGCCGTCCCAGGTGGTCCGAGAGCGTGCCCGCGGTCAGCAGAGCCACCAGCAGGGCGAGCGCGTACGCGCTGAACACCACCGTGAGCGTCATGGCCGAGAAGTGCCAGGCCGCCTGGTACACCGCGTAGAGCGGGGTCGGGGCGCTGGAGGCGGCCAGCAGGCCGACCAGGATCGAGGCGTGGAGCGGGAACGCCGCGCGGCGTCCCAGGACGGGAAGGCGGCGGGAGCGGAACGGCTGGGCGGTGACGCTGGACATGGGAAGCACCTCTGAGCCTTAAGGCGAATGCTTTGCATTAAGCACTCTAGGCTCGCGCCACCCCAAAACGCAAATTCTTAGCTTTTAGCTTCCGGCTCCCGGTCGGCGGGCGCGACTGCGGCGCGGCCGAGCGCCGTCGCCACCAGGCGGTCCGTGAACTCCGCGGAGAGGTCCGACGGCCGGAACAGGATCCGGTACATCAGCGGCGCCACCACCACGTCCAGCAGGCTCTCCACGTCCGGCACGGCCTCCCCCCGGCCGGCCGCCCGCACCCCGATGGCCTTCAACTGGTCGGCGGCGTAGTCCGAGCAGCGGGCGGCGTTGCCCTGCTCGGGGTCGCCCAGCAGCGCGTCACGGATGTAGGTGCGGCCCGCCGTCGAGGACATCTCCTCCGCGAACTGCACCGCCCACGCCTCCAGATCCGCCCGCAGCCCGCCGTGGTCGGCCGGCGGGGTGTCCGGGCGCAGCCGCTCGACGGCCACATCCGACAGCAGCTCCCGCAGATCCCCCCAGCGCCGGTAGACCGTCGACGGCGTGACCCCCGCACGCGCCGCGATCAGCGGCACGGTGAGCGCGTCGCGCCCCAGTTCCGCCTCCAGTTCCCGCACCGCCTGGTGCACGGACTGCTGGACGCGGGCGCTGCGCCCGCCGGGGCGTGTGGTCGCTCTGGCATTCATACGCCCCAGCTTAACGCGAAGGAGTTGCGTCTGGTGGCCTGTCGAATGCTCTGAGGCGTGCCCCGGGCACGCCCCGGGGCGTGTCACGGCGGAAGGTCCTCGAAGAAATCCCGGCGGTGGTGTCGGATCGGGCCGGAGTCGTTCGTGGAGAAGGTGAGCGGCCGCCCGTCAGGGGCGTCCCCGAGACTCAGGAGATGTCCGCGATGCAGTACCTGTTTTCCGTGCTCCACGACAGCCCCTCGTTCGGCACCGATGCCGAGATGGCCGCGATCGACGTGTTCAACGACCGGCTGCAGACCGAAGGCCACTGGGTCTTCGCCGGAGGCCTCGGACAGCCCGACACGGCCACGGTGATCGACAACCGCGGCGAGAAGACGATCATCACCGACGGTCCCTACCTGGAGTCGAAGGAGTACCTCGCCGGCTTCTGGATCATCGAGGCCCCCGACCTCGACGTGGCACTCGCCCTCGCGACCGAGGGCTCCAAGGCCTGCAACCGCAGGATCGAGGTCCGACCGATCCTGTGAACGCCACCCATGTGCAGCAGGCGCTCACCCGGGCCCACCACGACGAGTGGGCCCGGGTGGTGGCCGCCCTGACCAGGCGCTTCGGCGACCTCGACCTCGCCGAGGAGGCGGCGGCCGAGGCGTTCGCGACCGCCGTCGAACACTGGCCCGCCGACGGCGTACCGCCCAACCCCGGCGGCTGGCTGACCACGACCGCCAACCGCAAGGCCATCGACCGGATCCGGCGCGAGCGGGGACGCGACGGCAGACAGAAGGAGGCCCAGATGTCCTACGACACCCCGCCCGAGCCTCCCGGCCCCGTCGACGACGACCGGCTCCGGCTGATCTTCACCTGCTGCCACCCCGCGCTCGCCACCGAGACCCGCGTCGCACTGACGCTGCGCATGGTCGGCGGCCTGACCGTGGCCGAGATCGCCCGCGCCTTCCTGGTGCAGGAGAGCACCATGGGCCAGCGGATCACCCGCGCCAAGAACAAGATCAAAGCCGCCCGCATCCCGTACCGGGTACCGGCCGCGGCGGACCTGCCCGC
Organism: Kitasatospora sp. NEAU-CNBT7; assembly: GCF_057220535.1. Taxonomy (NCBI): domain Bacteria; kingdom Bacillati; phylum Actinomycetota; class Actinomycetes; order Kitasatosporales; family Streptomycetaceae; genus Kitasatospora; species Kitasatospora sp. NEAU-CNBT7. The sequence continues at coordinate 296,648 of NZ_JBXQQB010000002.1, forward strand.
ACGCGTCCCCGGCCTGCTCGCCGTCCTCTTCCTGATCTACAACGAGGGCTACCTGGCCACCGGCCCGGACACCGATCCCGTCCGGCACGACCTGACCGCCGAGGCCATCCGGCTCACTCGGCTGCTCCGCGACCTGCTGCCGCACGACGGCGAGGTGGCCGGGCTGCTGGCACTGATGCTCCTCACCGAGGCCCGCAGCGCCGCCCGCGTCTCACCCGGCGGCGAACTGATCGCCCTCGGCGACCAGGACCGCACGGCCTGGAACCGGCCGCAGATCGCCGAGGGCCACCGGCTGGTCCGCGAGCGGCTGGCCACCGGCGAGCCACCCGGGCGCTACCAGCTCCTCGCGGCGATCAACGCCGTGCACACCTCCGCCCCCGCCGTGGCCGACACCGACTGGTCACAGGTCCTCGCCCTGTACGACCAGCTCGCCCACCTCGACCGCTCACCGATCGTCGCCCTCAACCGCGCCATCGCGGTCGCCGAACTCGACGGCCCCCAGGTGGCCCTGGCCATCGTCGACGCCCTCGAGGACGAACTGACCACCTACCACGCCTACCACGCGACCCGCGCCGACCTGCTGCGCCGCCTCGGCCGCGGACAGCAGGCGCGAACGGCCTACGACCGCGCCATCGAACTGGCCGGCAACACCGCCGAGGCCGCCCACCTGGCCCGGCGCCGCGACCAGCTGGGACGGCCCGGCGGAGCGGTGGCGGAGTAGGAGCGAATCGGGCTCTGTGGCAGCGAGGCGTTGAAATGCTCGTCCAGCGCCGCCAGTTGTTCGGCGGACCGGGAGGTCTCCTCCACAGTCCAGCGGCGCCCGGCCACCTCGACCGGCGTGGTCAGCGTCGGTTTCTGGTCGGCCGGGTGCGGAGCCGAAGCCGGGCTACGGGTGGATCTGCCACCATCGGTCCGCCTCGGCGCGCGCCAGCTCGGCGTCGTACTCGTCGGCGTCGAAGTGAAGCGCCAGCGGCCGTACCGTCTCCAGGTGCGGAATCTCCCAGTCCGACCACTGCACGACGCCCCCGAACCGCTGTACGACCATGGACAGGAAGCCGCAGCAGCCGCCTGTGCACTCGGGCTCTCCCAGCTCCACGCGTACCGGCTCGCCGGTTGCACGCAGGGGACCGATGCCATCGTCCGGCAGCACATCGGCCGCGTACGGGCCACGGCCTCCCGCGCCGACGGCGGACTCCACGACGTCCTCGCCGTTGACCCAGAACCGCACCTGGGCGGGGAACCGGCGCCCAGGTGGAAGCACCCTGATCTCAAGCTGATCGAACATCGGACCACCCTATGGCAGCGCCCCACACCGACGTGCCCGGCCTTCTGCCAGGCGCCGGCATGACACCCTGGGGTCGGGCCGGAACCGGCCGGCCCCCGGAGCACCGTGGGAGCGAGCAGGTGCAGTATGTCGACCTCGATGGCCGAGCCGGCGAACTCGTGGGGCTCATCGACCCGAGCCGCTACCTCGAGGCCCTGCCGGCGCTGACGACGGGCCTGCCCTCGGGCGCCAGGGCGTTCGCCGCGGACCGGGACCACGACGACTTCACCGGGAGACGCTGTGTGAAGGACCTGATGGTCCAGCAGGTCACTGCCGTGGACGGCGGTCACGACCTCGTCCTCCATCTGCGCCACAACTGCTGGAAGCACGACGAGGATCTGGTCATCCGCTACACGGGCGTGACCGACGTCAGGATCGAGAACCCGGGCGAGCCCTCGACCTGGGGCGCTCTCGGCACGCTGATCCTCGACGAGATCCTTCCCCACGACCAGGGCTGCACCCACGAGATGGCCTTCAGGTCCGGGTCGGTCGTCGTCACGTGCAACGACATCACTGCCACCTGGGTCGCGGCGGACTGCCCCGGACTCCGGTAGGAGGTCACGGCAGCGGCCGTGCCCGGGAACGGACCCGGCGGCGGGCGGGCGCCTGTGGGCAGGGGCGGGCGGGGGCGGGCGAGGGTGGGCGGCGGTGGACGAGGGTGGGCAGGGGTGGACAGGCCGGGGGCCCGGCCGGTCCTGGATTGTGGACAGCGTTGCGGACGAGGCTGTGCGCCGTGGACCTCCCGGCGGATCCGCGAGGTGCCGGGAGTCCCGAGCATCCCCGATCCCAAGGAGCAAGCATGAAGCCGCTGTTGTTTCCGGGCGACGCCCAGTTCTGGTACGAGACCCTGCGGTCGTTCGGTCACATCACCTACGGCGGGGCCGACTTCGGCGAGGTGGTCGCTACCGGCCTGCGCATCGTGGAGGGCGACTACGACAGCTGGCACGACGAGTGGCTGGCCACCGCCGACCGGGTCGCGGCCGAGGCCCGGAAGGCGCTGGCGGAGGGTCACCGGGTCAGCGCGCGGGACGGGTTCCTGCGGGCGTCGAACTACTACCGCTCCGCCGAGTTCTTCCTGCACGGCAACCCATCCGACCTGCGCCACCACCACGCCTACGACCGCAGCGTCGAGTGCTTCCGGACGGCCGCCGCGCTGTTCACCCCGCAGATCGAGCCGGTCCGCATCCCGTACGAGGGCGGCGCGCTGACCGGCTACCTCTACCGGGCCGACACCTCCGGGACCGCCCGGCCCACCGTGGTGATGCACAACGGCTTCGACGGCACCGCGGAGGAGATGCACTTCTTCGGGGCGATGGCCGGCGTCGAACGCGGCTACACCGTGCTGGTCTTCGACGGACCCGGACAGCCGGGGCCGCTGCACCGCGACGGGCTGGTCTTCCGCCCCGACTGGGAGAACGTGGTCGGCCCCGTCCTCGACTTCGCGCTGACCCTGCCGGAGGTCGACGGGCAGCGGATCGCCCTGCTCGGCAACAGCATGGGCGGTCTGCTGGCGCCGCGCGCGGCCGCGTTCGAACACCGGCTGGCCGCGGTGGTCGCCCTCGACGGCGTCTACGACCTCGGCCAGGCCATCACCAACGTCATCCCCGGCGACCGCGCGGAGACCGAGCGCCGCCTGCGCGCCGACTCCGACCCCGAACTCGACGCCCGGCTGGCCCAGTTGATGGCCGGAAACCCGGTCCTGCGCTGGGCCATGGAACAGGGCATGTACGTGATGGGCGCCCCGACCCCGCGCAGCTTCGGCGCCGCCTACCTCGACTACCACCTGCGCGACGGCATCGCCGAACGGATCACCTGCCCGACGCTGGTCTGCGAGGCGGTCGAGGACATCTTCTTCGCCGGCCAGGCCCGGCAGCTCCACGACCACCTCACCTGCCCGAGGACCCTGCTGGAGTTCACCGCCGAGGAGGGCGCCGACGCCCACTGCCAGGCCGGCGCCCAGCGGCTCGCCCTCGCCCGCATCTACGACTGGCTGGACGACACCCTGCGGCACCGCCCCACGGCATAGGGGAGCGGACGGGCGGGGCGCCGGACGCGGCAGGGCAGGCCGGGCCGCGGTCAGGTGCAGGTCAGAGCGGGGTCAGCGGTCGCGGGCAGAGTGGTGCTCGTGAACGGCGCCGGGGAGTGAGGCCGGGGCCGGGAGCTGGGAGAGGTGCCCGGAGTGGTTGATCGGGGACCAGGGCCTTCGGGTCCGGATCGGGTGCCTTCGGGTGCCCACGCAGGTTCGAATCCTGCCCTCTCCGCCGCCCTGGGCCGCCACCGCCGGGGGCAGGCCCGGCCCGGCCGCGTCAACGCGTCGTCCGGTGATGCCACCCGCGATTTCGCCCGCCGCCGACCGCACCGCCCGAGGTGCTCCGCCGCCCTCGTGGCCCGGCGGATCCCGGTCCTGGGGCCGATGCGGCACGTGGTCGGCGGCGGGGCTTCGGTCGCGGTGGGCGCGCGTGGGCGTGCACGGAGTGACGAAGGTCTCTTGTCGACACACGACCATCATGGTTTGATCACGACGTTTCGTGTGAACGGCCACCGGCGACGACGGTGTGCCGAACAGATGTACGAGCACCTTGCGTGTGCGGGGTGCTGTTCCGGGGGTGATGGGCGTGTACGCGGACACTGGTGGCGCCGGCGGCGGCTGCGAGCCGACTCCGGCGGAGCTTCGGGAGCTTCAGGCGCGTGCGTACGCGCTGGCGCGGGACGTCGGCGCGATGCGTGAGCGCCTGAAGCAGTCCGGCCTGCCACGCGGCGTACGGGGATCGCTGCCCGGTGCGGTGGACGACGCCCTCCAGCAGACGGCGCAGCGGATCGGGACGGCGGCCGATAGCCTGGCCCGGGTCCGGGCCGCGCAGTGGTCGGGGGCGTGCACCGCGTGGTGGGGGATCTGCCCGAGCTGCGGGCCGACCCTGTGCGCGGAGGGCGGCCGCTCCTGGTGCGCGGAGTGCGGGGCCCGCTGGGGGTACGACCGGTCGCAGGGCCCGTGCGGGGAGCCCGGGGCCTACCTGGCGCTGGACACGATGGGCGGCACGGCGCTGGTCTGCGCCGGGCACGGCCGCCACATGCAGGAGCGGCTCGACGGCGGCCTGCTGCTGGCCATCCCCACCCCCTAGACCCGCGACGGCGGGGACCCGTCTCGGCGACGACCGCTCGGCAGGTCCAACGGGCGGCCGGTGACGGTTCGTTCCCGATCCGGATGTGATCTTTCACCCGGCCCGCGGCCCTGTCGCGGCGCCCGGCGGGCACCGCATACTCCGGACCCTGACGGAACGACGGTCGAGGCGGAGGAGCACGATGAGCGCAGCAGCGGCGGCAGGGACTTGGCGGCTCGGGGACCTGGAGGTGAACCGGATCGGCTACGGCGCGATGCGGCTGACCGGCAACGGCATGATGGGGAACTCCGACGGTGCCCCGGTCGACCGCGCCACCGCCGTCCGGCTGCTGCACAGCGCGTTCGAGCAGGGCGTCGACCACGTCGACACAGCGGCCTTCTACTTCTCGCCGCTGCGTTCCGCGAACGAGATCATCAACCGGGCGCTGTCCACCTGGCCCGCGGACGTGGTCGTGGTGACCAAGGTGGGCCCGGGGCGCACCCCCTGCGGCGAGTGGCAGACCATGGCCCGCCCCGACCAGCTGCGCGGCCAGGTCGAGGAGAACCTCCGCCAGCTCGGCCGGGACTGCCTGGACGTGGTGAACCTGCGGCGCAACGGCCCCGGAACCGACTCGATCGCCGAGCACTTCGGCGCCCTCGCCGACCTGCGCGAGGCCGGTCTGGTCCGGCACCTCGGGCTCTCCAACGTCCGGCCGGAGCATGTCACCGAGGCGCGGACGATCGCACCAGTGGTCTGCGTCCAGAACGCCTACGGTCTGGACCGGCGCCACGCCGACCAGAACGGGCTGGTGGACCTGTGCCGGGAGCACGGCATCGCCTTCGTCCCGTTCTTCGCCGTGTCGGGGCTGCGGAGCGAGGCCGCCGCAGCCCCGGAGCAGGATGCCCGGGTGCTCGCGATCGCCCGCGCCCACGGTGCGACGGCGGCGCAGGTACGGCTCGCCTGGACCCTGCACCGGGGCCGCCACGTGCTCGCCATCCCGGGCACCAGCAACCCGGCGCACCTGGCCGAGAACATCGCCGCGGGCGCCCTGCGCCTGTCCGAGGACGAACTCGTCCTCCTCGACCGCCCGGCCGCCGCCGCCCCCGATGCTGTCGCCGCCGGCTGATCCCGGCTGATTCCGGCTGATCCGCCCGACCCCGGCGGGCCGGGTGGCGGTGATCTTCGCGGGTGGTGCGGGTGCGACGATGGCGTGTGACTTGGTACGGGGTGCTGGTGCTGGTGATGCCCGTCGGGGCGGGGGCGGCCGTGTTCGCCGCCGGGCGGTTGCGTGCGCGGATGCGTGCGGCGGTGCGGCGCCCGGTACCCCGGGCGGTGAAGCCGTTGGCGGTGTCGAGCGCCTTGCTCGCCGTCGCGGCGGCGCTGTCGTTCGCCGGTGCCTGGGCGGCCTTCTCGCCGGGTCTGTACCCGGACAAGTCCTGTATGGCGCTGACCGGTTACCGCGAATTCCCCGACTCGTCCGGCACGCTGCCGCTGAGCACGGTGTGCCACAGGGTCGAGACGGTCCCCGGCTGGGTCAACCCCGTGCTGGGATCCCTGGCGGGCGGCGCGTCGGCCACGGCGGCCGCCGCGACGGCCGGGTACGCCGGCTCGTGGTCCGGCCGTCGCGCGACCCGGACCGCCTGAGGCGCCGCCCGGACGTCCGCAGCGGCCCCGCGCGGTGCGGTGCGGGGGCAGTGCGGGGGCAGTGCGGCGCCGGGCGGTACGGCGTGGCTGCGGCGCCCGGGCGGACCGCGGGTCCTACCGTCGTCGGCAGGGACCGAGAGCTGGAGGACGGGCAATGCCGGCGCAGAAGATCACCACATTCCTGTGGTTCGACCACCAGGCCGAGGAGGCCGCGCAGTTCTACACCTCGCTGTTCCGGGACTCCCGGATCCTCGAGGTGCAGCGGTACGGGGAGACGGGCCCCGGTGCAGCGGGCTCGGTGATGACGGTGCTGTTCGAACTCGCCGGGCAGCGGTACACCGGGCTCAACGGCGGCCCGCTGTTCCCGTTCACGGAGGCGATCTCGCTCCAGGTCAACTGTGACGACCAGGCGGAGGTCGACCGCCTGTGGGCCGCCCTCACCGACGGCGGGCGCGAGAGCGACTGCGGGTGGCTGAAGGACAGGTACGGGCTGTCCTGGCAGATCACCCCCCGACGGCTGACCGAGCTGCTGGGCGCCCCGGATCCGGCCGGGGCCCAGCGGGTGATGGCGGCGATGCTCCGGATGCAGAAGATCGACATCCAGGCACTGGAGGACGCCTACGCGGACGGCGGAGGGACCGGCCCGGCCACGTAGGCGCCGACCACCACGTCCTCGGCACGCGCTGCCTCAGCACGCGCTGCCTCAGCACGCGCTGCCTCAGGACGCGCTGCCTCGCGACCGGTTCAGGAAGCGATGCTGAGGACCGTCCGGCCGCGGGCGCGGCCGCGCTCCACCTCGGTGAGGGCGTCCACCGCGCGCTCCAGCGGGAGGACCGTCCGGACGACGGGCCGCAGTTCGCCCGAGGTCACCAGCTCGGCGATCCGGGCGAGCTGGGCGCCGTCCGGGCGCATCATGAAGGCGTTCGCCTCGACGCCCCAGCGGGCCTTCTTGGCCTCGGCGTCCTGGATGAAGACGATCGACACCAGCGTGCCGCCCGGCTTGAGCAGCGGGAAGGACCGGTCCTGGGTCTCGCCGCCCACGGTGTCGAGGACCACGTCGACCGGCTCGACGACCTCGTCGAACTTCTCGTTGCGGTAGTCGACCACCTGGTCGGCGCCGAGCGACCGGACCAGCTCGACGCTGTCCGGGCTGACGGTGGTCACGACCTCGGCGCCGAGGTGCTTGGCGATCTGGACGGCCGCGGCCCCGACCCCGCCCGCACCGGCGTGGATCAGCACCCGCTGCCCGGCCAGCAGCCGGCTCTGCTCGGTCAGCGCCTGCCACGCCGTCAGTGCCACCAGCGGCAGCGAGGCGGCCTCCTCGAAGGACATGGCGGCGGGCTTGGCCGCCACCAGCGACTCGTCCACGGCCACGAACTCGGCGAAGGCCGCACCCACCCGGGGGTCGACCCGCGTGAAGACCTCGTCGCCCACCGCGAAGGCGGTGACGGCCTCGCCGACGGCGGCGACCACCCCGGCGACCTCGTTGCCGAGCACACGGGTGTGTGCCAGGCCCTCGGGCTGCATGAAGCCCTTGACGATCAGGTGGTCGATCGGGTTGACCCCGGCGGCCCGGGCCTCGATCAGGACGTCGCGCGGTCCCACCGCGGGAGCGGGGACGTCGCCGATCGTCACGGTCTCGGCGACGGGGCCGTAGCTGCTGATGGTCACTGCCTTCATGGTGCGTTCCTTGCGTGTGCGGAGGGCGAGTTGAGGAGGGGAGGTGCGTTGAGGAGGGGGAGGTGCGCGGGCCGGTTACGCGTCGGCGGGTGCCGTCGCGGTTCCGGCGGCGACCTTGGTCATGACTTCGAGGAGCAGTTCCGGGCTCTGGGCGCCCGCGACGGCGACCTCCCCGTCGAAGACGAAGGTGGGTACCGAGGTGATGCCCAGCTGCCCGGCCTCGCCGAGTTCGGCGCGGACCTCGTCGACGCCGTCCCGCGAGGCGAGGAAGGCCGCGACCTCGGCCCGGTCCAGACCGGCCGCCACGGCGATCTCCGTGAGGGCCGCATGGTCGCCGAGGTGGCCGCCGTCGGTGAAGTAGTGGGCCAGCAGGCCCTCCTTCACCGCGCTCTGCTGCTGACCGGCCCGGCCGGGGCGACCGTGCTGCCCGGCGAACCAGATCAGCCGGTGCGCCTCGAAGGTGTTGGTGGCGATGGCGTCGTCCATCCGGAAGGTGATGCCCTCGGCGGCCGCCGCCTCGGTCAGCGGGCCGAAGATGGTCCGGGCCGGCCGCCCGAACTTGCGCTCGTAGACCTGGGCGGACGGCTCGCCGACCGGGGAGGCACCGGGGTTGAGCTGGAACGGACGGAAGACCACCTCGACGTCCGCCGCTCCGGGGAACGCCGCCAGGGCCTTCTCGAACCGGCGCTTGCCGATGTAGCACCACGGGCACACGACATCCGAGTAGATCTCGACCTTCACGACTCACAGCTCCTGACGGGTCCCGGTGGCGGGGAGTATTGGACCTTACGTTCCAGAACTTAGCGATTCTGGAACGTCAGGTCAAATACGTGCTGCTTCCGGCTCCCGCGTTGGGTAGCGTTGGACCCATGGGACGACCGCGCACGTTCGACGAAGAGGCGATCCTGGACCGGGCGATGCTCCTGTTCTGGCGCAAGGGCTACGAGGCCACCACCATGAACGACCTGGTGGACGAGCTGGGGCTGGGCCGGGGCTCGATCTACGCCGCGTTCGGCGACAAGCACCGGCTGTTCCTGCTGGCCCTCGGCCGCTACCTCGGCCGCCAGGACGAGCTCCTCGCCTCGTCCTTCGACGACCGCAGCCCCGCCCTCCCGCAGCTGCGCCGGCTGTTCGAGCGGCTGCTGCAGACCGACTCGTTCTGCAGCGGCTCGGGATGCTTCAGCGTCAACAGCATCGCGGAGCTGCTGCCGAACGACCAGGAGGTTGCCGAGCTCGCACGGCGCAGCCTGCGCAAGGCGGAGGAGACGTTCGCGGCCCAGCTCGACCGGGCCCGGCTGAGCGGCGAGCTCTCGCCCACCGTCAGCCCCGCCGAGGCCGCCCACCTGCTGGTGACCCTGGTCCAGGGCCTGCAGATCATGCGCAAGGCCGACCCGGATCCGTCCCGCACCGATGCCTGCCTGGACTCCGCCTTCGCCCTGCTGGCGCCCGCCACCGCACCGGCCCAGGCCCGGGACCTCGCGCTGTCCTGAGCGCCGCGTCCAAATCCGCAGGACAGGACGGGACCGCGCCCTGGATGATGGCCGCCGACGGGCGGGACGGCGGGACGGCGGAGCGGTGGGCGCGGCGTGGTGACCAAGGAATTCCTGGCGGCGCTGGACGCCGTGGTCTGGAACGGACTCGAAACCGGGAACCCGGCGTGTCCGGTCGAGGACGTGCCGAGCGCGCTGCGCAGGCTCGCCGTCGCCGGGGCGCAGGCCGTGGAGCGGGACTGCGACCCGCTGTACTCCCTCGCCGCCGCGGACGGGTGCGCGACACCGTCCGCCCTGCCGGTGGCCCTGCCGTTCGTCCTCGCCCTCGCCGCGGACCCCGCCATGGGTGCGCGCCTCGCCCTGGTCGACCTGTTGGGCGCCATCGGAGCCCAGGGCCGGGCGGCAGGCGACTGGGAGCCGGCGCTGGCCCTGCTCGCGGATCCGGACCCCGCGGTGCGGCGCGCGGCACTCCCGCTCGCGCGGCCGGCCGCCCGGCTGCTGGAGCGGTGGCGGGTGGAGACGGACCGGTCGGTCCGGGTTGCGCTGGTGCTCGCTCTCGGCGGGGCCGCGGCCGAGGCGCAGGACGGCGGCGGGGACGGGAGAACGGACGACGCCGCCGGCTCCGTACGTGCGGTGCGCGCGGTGCTGGCGGACGTGTTGGCGGGCGACGATCCGGTGCTGTGGGTCGCCGCCGTGTACGCCTGCGCCGACCTGGACCGCGACCTGCCGGTGCGTCAACTTGACCGTTTGGTGGAGGTGTTCTCCGACCCCGTGGTGCAGCCGCGGTTCGCGGGCGTCTGGTTCGCGCCGGGCGTGGACGAGCCGTGCAGCCGTGAGAACGTGCTCCGCTGGATCGTCCGGCGGTTGGACCACGCCCCGGAGACGAAGCTGGCCTTAGTGGTCCGGCTGGCCGAACGGGCGGACCGGGCCGGGGACACCGCCCTGTGCCGGGAAGCGCTGGACGCCTTGTGGGAGCTGGTCACCGAGTGGCGGGGTGCGGCGTCCGCGGCGCTGCCGGTGGCGGGTGCTCTGCTGGACGCCCCGGACGGGGGCGTCCGCTTCCGGGCCGCGAGCCTGCTCGCGGCGCTGGGGCCGGTGGCAACGCCGTACGCGGACCGGCTGGCCGAACTGCTCGACGACAGGGGGGCCCCGGTGGACCTGGTCGGAACGGTGGGCGAGGCCGCCCGGTGGGCGCTGGCCCGGATGGACGACCCGCGCGCGCTGCCGGGGCTGGTCGGGCAGCTGCGCGCCCAGGGCGAGGATGAGTTCGTCCCGTTCTGCCTCGAGGAACCCGGGCGGCCGGAGATCGTGGATGTGCTGATCCCGCTGCGTACGCACGCGGATGTCCTGCTGCCCGAGCTGCTGGAGGCGATCCGGCAGGGCGGGGCCCGTGGCGGTGCGACCAGTGCCTTCGTCGCGGTGCTGACGGCGTGGGGCGGGGAGCTGCCGGGCGCGGCGACCGCCCCGCGGCCGAGCGGGGACCCGGCGGAGCCGGCCGCCGGGTCCGTGGCGGAGTCCGTCCTGGCGGTCGCGGCCGGGGGTGAGGACTTCGACCGCTTCCGTGACGCGCTCCACGGCGTACTCCGGTCCGGCGAGACCGGCGCCGCCGTCCGAGCCGCCCTGGTGGCCGTGCAGAAGTCGGAGCGCCGCCTGTCGAACCTCGGCGGCTACCGGCGGATCCTCCAGGACGAGGAGGTGCGGGCGCTCGTCGGGCAGGCGCTCGCGCAGGGCCCGGTGCCGGAGTGGCCGGCCGGCGTGGGCGAGTTCCGGGAGCTGCTGCACGGCCGACCGGACGGCCCGTCGCTCCGGTCGGCCGTGCGCGCGCAGGCGGCACCCCTCGAAGGTGAGGTGACCGGATACCTGCGCCGAGGGGCGGTCGTGGCCGCCACAACGAGCATCGTGCACGACGTGCTCGGCCCGGCCGGCACGGTGATCGGCGGGCTGCAACTGCTGACGGACGGGCAGTGGTTCTGGTACTCGGACCTCGCCCACTACGTCGAGCGCTACCACGTCGCGCTCGATCCGCGGTTCGTCGCCCACGCGCAGCGCAACCGGTGGACCGTGCCGCAGCTCGGCCTGGCCGAGCTGCTCGCACTGGCGAACGCGCTGTTCGAGGAGCCCGTGGACTGAGAGGGCGACGGGCCGGCGGCCCGGGGTCAGGGCAGCAGGACGACCTTGCCGCGGACCCGGCGGGACTCGATGTCGGCGTGGGCGCGGGCGGCCTCGGCGAGGGGGTAGGTGGCGCCGATCGGGAGGTCGAGCTTTCCGGCCGCGGCGAGAGCTGCCAGCTCGGGCAGCGCCTGCTCGAAGCGTTCGGCCGGGCCGCCGCTGGTGAACCGCACCCCGTGCTCGGCGGCCGACATGTCGGCGATGGTGATCACCCGGGCCGCGTCACCGGTGAGGGCGACGGACTCGGCCAGCACGCCCGCGCCGGAGGTGTCGAACACCCGGTCCACGCCCTGCGGCGCGGCGGCCCGCACCCGGTCCGCCCAGCCGTCGCCGTAGCGGACGGCGACGGCGCCGAGCCCGGTGAGCCGCCCGAGGTCGTCCTCGCCGGCCGTGGTGACGACCGTGATGCCGCGGGCGACGGCCAGCTGGACCGCGATGATGCCGACGCTGCCGCCGCCACCGTGGACCAGCAGGGTCTCGCCCGGTTCCGCGCCCAGCAGGTGCAGGCCGCGGTAGGCGGTCTCGCCGACGGTCACCAGCGCGGCCGCGGTCTCGAAGGGGACCTGCGCGGGCTTCTGCACCGGCCGGTCCACCAGGGCGTACTCGGCGTAGCCGCCGCCCACCGCGCCGCCGAAGATCTCATCGCCGACCGCGGCGCCGGCGCCCTCCCCGGCCCGGTCGACGACGCCGGCCACGTCGAAGCCCGGCCGCACCGGGAACTGCGCCGGCCGGACCGAGGCCATCAGGCCGGAGCGGAGCTTCAGGTCGAGCGGGTTGACGGAGGCCGCCCGGACCTTGACCCGCACCTGGCCCGGCCCGGGCTCGGGGGCGTCGACCTCGGTCAGGGTGAGCACGTCGGGGCCGCCGTAGCTCGAATAGGTGATCGCGTTGGACATGGGGAACTCCAAAAGGGGAGGGGATGCGGGCCGGAAGTGATCCACATCACCAGGATGGGGTCGCGGAGGCGGGGTGCCCCGGCGGCAGGCCGTGGGCTCCCGGCATCAGTCCCGGCATCGCACCTGAGTGGATGCGGACGGCATGCGGACTGCATGCGGACTGCCTGCGGACTGCGAGCGGGCGGATGCGGCGTCGCTGCGGCGGCCCGGGTCAGCCCGCGAGGGACGGGTAGTCGGTGTAGCCCCGGTGGTCGCCGCCGTAGAAGGTGGCGGCGTCCGGGGTGTTGAACGGGCCCCCGGCGGCGAGGCGGGCCGGCAGGTCGGGGTTGGCGAGGAACAGCGCGCCGTACGCGATCAGGTCCGCGGTCCCGTCCTCGATCAGCGTCAGGGCCTCGGGGCCGGTGGCAGCGGGGTGGGTGAACGGGTTCAGCACGAACGCGCCGGGCCAGGCCTTGCGCAGCCGGGCGGTCAGGTCGCGGTCCGGCCCCTCCAGCAGGTGCAGGTACGCCAGGTCCAGCCCGGCCAGCCGCTCGATCAGCGCCTCGTAGACCTCGGCGGGCCCGTTCTCGGTGATGCCGTTGTAGGGGTTCCCGGGCGAGATCCGCAGGCCCACCCGGTCGCTGCCGATCGCCTCGGCCACGGCGGTGACCACCTCGACGGCGAAGCGGATCCGGCCATCGGTGCCGCCGCCCCACGCGTCGGTGCGCCGGTTGGTGTTCGGGGCGAGGAACTGGTGGATCAGGTAGCCGTTGGCGCCGTGGATCTCCACGCCGTCGAACCCGGCCTCGATCGCGTTGCGGGCGGCGTCGGCGAAGTCGGTGACGGTCTGCCGGATCTCCGCCTCGCTCAGCTCCTTCGGTGTCACGAAGTCCTTCGGCCCCTGGTGGGTGAAGACCTGGCCCTCGGCGGCCACCGCCGACGGCGCCACCGGTACCAGCCCGTCGGGCAGCAGGTCGGGGTGGCCGATCCGGCCGGTGTGCATCAGCTGGGCGAAGATCACGCCGCCCTCGCGGTGCACGGCGTCGGTCACCGTCCGCCAGGCGGCCACCTGGCCGGGCGTGTGCAGGCCGGGGGTGTCGGGGTAGCCCTGGCCGACCGGCGAGGGCTGGATGCCCTCGGTGACGATCAGGCCGGCCGTCGCACGCTGGGCGTAGTACGTCGCCATCAGCTCGGTGGGCTCGGCGCCGGGGCCGAAGGCGCGGCTGCGGGTCATCGGCGCCATCACGACGCGGCTGGCCAGGCGGCGGCCGCCCAGGACGATCGGGTCGAAAGCGGTGGTCATGATCGAGCCTTCCGGGTGGTGGGTGTGGCAAGGGGCCGGGAACGGCCCCGCCGGTCGGGTCGGTCGGGTCCCTGTGAGGCCCCCGACCGAGTTACCTGTTCGAACAGTAAAAGCAGCCGCAGCATTCCCGCAAGCGACCCGACTTCTGCCCCGGCGGCCCGCGAAGAGTCCGGTCCGGGCGGAGAATGGCTGGTGGGCGGCGGCTGAGCAGGTGAGATCCCAACGCCGACCAGGTATCGTTGCTCGGGCAGTATTCGCCGAGAACGGGAGTGATCAGGCCATGGCGGAATCCACAGCCGGTCCGGATGGCTGCTCCACGGCCCCCGGGAGCGGGGGCGTCGCGCTGCCCGCGGCCGCCGCCGGGGGGCCCATCAGCCACGCGATCTTCCGGGTGGCCCGCACCCACCGCATGATCGCCGGACAGCTGCTGCGCCGCGTCGGCCTCCACCCCGGCCAGGAGCTGGTGATGATGCAGCTCTGGGAACTCGGACCGCAGCGGCAGGTCGACCTCGTCCGCCTGCTGGACTCCGACGCCGCCACCATGACCCGCACCATCCGCCGCCTCGAACACGCCGGCTTCGTCCGGCGGTCCCCGTGCGCGGACGACCGGCGCGCCTCCCTGATCGAGGCCACCCCGGCCAGCCAGGCCCTGCGCACGGAGGTCGAGCAGCTCTGGCGCCAGCTCGAGGAGGCCACCGTCGGGGACAGCACCGACGAGGAACAGGCCGCCGTCCTACGGGCCCTGGAAGGCATCGAGGCGCGGCTCACCCGCACCGCCGCCGCGCTCGGCACCTGAGGGCACCCGGCACCCCGGCTCCCGGCCCGCGCCGGCCCGCCCCGGTCCGCCCGGCCCGCGGCCGCCCCGTCAGGCGCGGGCCGGCGCCGGTGCCGGATCCGGTTCGGGGAGCGGTGGCGAGGTACGGCGGGGAAGCAGCAGCGGGGTCGCCAGCAGCAGCACCCCGGCCAGGCCGATGGCCGTCCGCGGGCCGAGCAGGGCACCGAGCGCGCCCCAGACGGCCGTCAGGACCGCGGTCGAGGCCTTGGTCGTCACGGCCCAGGCGGAGAGCGCGCGGGTGACCCGGTCCGCCGGGGTGCGTCGGAGGCGGTAGGTGGCGTGGACGGGGTTGAAGACCGCACAGCAGAAGATGAGCCCGAACTCGACCCCGGCCACCAGCAGCAGCCCGGTGGCGCCCGGCCCGAGGAGGACCAGGCCGACAGGCCACAGCGCGCGCAGCGTCCCCGCCGCGACCAGGACCCGGAGCTGCCCGAAGCGGTCGGCCAGGGGACGGGCCAGCCGTGCGCCGAGCAGCCCGCCGACCGACGGCGCGGCGAAGGCGAGACCGTACTGCCACGGCGTGAACCCGAGCCGGCCGAGCATCAGCACGGCCAGCAGCGGCTCGGTGGCCATCACCAGACCGTTGAACAGTGCGGTGTTGACCAGCAGCGGGCGCAGCGCCGCGTCGCCGAGGACGAACCGCCAGCCCTCGAGCAGGTCCGCCGCCCGCGGGCGCCCGGACGTCCGGCGCACGGGCGGCGGTTCGGTGCCGCCCGTGGCGCGGATCCCCAGGGCGGAGAGCAGGTAGCTGGCCGCGTCGGCGGCCACGGTCGCCACCGGGCCGAGCAGACCGGTCGCCGCGCCGCCGAGCGGCGGACCGATGATCGTGGCGAGCCAGGAGGTGGACTCGAACCGGGCGTTGGCGACGAGCAGTTCGCCGGTCGGGAGCACCGTCTTGAGGTAGGCACCCGAGGCAGCCCGGAAGGTGATGTCGGCCGCTGCCACGACGACCGGGACCAGCAGGAGCTGGACGAAGGTGAGCATGCCGAGCGCGTACGCGGCGGGGATGGTCAGCAGCGCCGCCGCCCGGACCAGATCCATCGCGACCATCACCGGCCGCTTGCGGCGGAACTCCACCCACGGGCCGAGCGGCACCGCCACGGCCGCCCCCACCGCGGCCCCCGCGCAGGAGATCGCGGCGACCCCGGCCGGGCCGGCGTGCAGCACGCGGACGGCGATCAGCGGGAACGCGCCGAAGGCGAGCCAGGTACCGAGCTCGCTGCACGCGTACGCGCCCCGCAGCCACCCGAACCGCGGCCCCGGCCGCTGTCCGCCGCCCATCCCCGACACCCCCTCGCTGCTCGGCCGCACGAGCCCGGTCCACGGTCCGGTCCGCGGCCCGATCCGAGGTCCGGTCCAAGGCCTGGAGCATCAAAGCGAGCGGGGTCCGCCGTGGTCAAACAACCGCCGCACGGGCGTGCCACAACCACCGGTTGTACCCCTAGGCTGGCGGCATGGACCTCGACACCGTCCGGACCTTCGTGGCGGCCGCCGACGCGGGGCAGTTCCAGCAGGCGGCCGCCGAGCTGGCCGTCACCCAGCAGGCCGTCTCCAAACGCATCGCGGCCCTGGAGCGCGGGCTCGGCGTCCGGCTGTTCACCCGCACCCCGCGCGGCGCCGAACTCACCATCGACGGACAGGCGTTCCTGCCCCACGCCCGGGAGCTGCTGCGGGTCGCCGAGCGCGCGGTGGCATCCGTCCGCGGCGGCGGGCGTCCGCTGCGGGTCGACGTGATCGCCTCGCGCATCGCGTCGTCGGGCCTGCTGCGCGGCTTCCACCGGGCGCACCCCGAGGTGGACCTCGACGTGGTGATGCTGTTCGACGTGGGGACGGCCGTCGACGCGATCCGGTCCGGTGCGATCGACGCGTCCTTCCGCGCCGTCGCCGTGCCGGGCCGGCCGCTTCCCGAGGACGTCGAAGCCGTCCGGGTGCTGGACGAGCCGCTCGAACTGCTCGTCGGTCCCGCCCACGCGCTCGCCGGCGCCCGGTCGGTGACCGTCGCCGGGCTGGCCGGGCACCGGATCTGGATGCCCGGCATCGTGCCCGGTACCGAGTGGGCCGCCTACTACGACGACCTCGCCGCCGCGTTCGGCCTCACCATCGAGGCGACCGGCCCCAACTTCGGCTCCGACGCGCTCCTCGACACCATCGCCGACACCCCGGCGCTGGCCACCCTCGTCGGCGCGCGGACCCTGCCCAGGCTGCCGCCGGGAGACGCCCCCGCCGATGCCGGGCCCGCCGACCACGGCCACGGCCACGGCCTGCGGCGGATCCCGGTGACCGACCCGACCCCCGTCTACCCGCACTCGCTGCTCTGGCACCGGGACAACCCCCACCCGGCACTGGCCACCCTCCGCGCCCACCTCGCCGCCGCGCCGGGCGGCCACGGCGCCCCCGGGACCTGGGTGCCGGGCTGGGCGCTGCCGCGGGGAACGCACTGACCGGTGGCGGCCGGTCCGGTCCGTCGGCCGCGGGCGGCTGCGGGCGGCCGGGAACGGCCGACGGGCGGTCACGGGCGCCGGAGGGTGCCCGTGACCGCCCGGGTGGGCGGGGTCAGTGTCAGAAGTGGGTGCTGATGGTGACGCCGCTGAAGTCGGTGACGGCGTACAGGCTGAGGTAGCGGTAGCCCGCCGTCGGGTTGGTGACGGTGAGGGACTGGGTGGTGCCGGGCGCGGTCGAGGAGGCGGTGAAGGCCTTCGGCGAGGCCCAGGTGTCCGCGTTGTAGTACAGGGCCGCGGTGCCGGTGCCGCCGGAGGTCGTGACCTTCAGGGTGCTGGTGCCCGCGGGCAGGTAGATGTACAGGTAGTCGAGGTTTCCGGCGGTCGCGGCGCGGCCCGTCCGCGAGCAGTTCTGGCCCATCGCGTCGGCCCGCTGGTCGGTGCAGGTGGGCAGGGTGGCCGGGCCGCCGCTGGTCACGGTGACGGAGGTCGGGGTGGAGGCGCTGCGGCCGGTGTCGTCGGTGACGGTCAGCGCGACGGTGTAGGTGCCGGCGGCCGCGTAGGTGTGGGACGGGTTGCGCAGGTCGGAGGAGCTGCCGTCGCCGAAGGTCCAGTGCCAGGAGGTGATCCGGCCGGGCCCGGTCTGCACCGAGGTGTCGGACAGCGTGACGGTGCCGCCGCTCACCGACTGGTCGAACAGCGCGGTCGGGCCCGCGGCGAAGCAGGCGCCGGCGGCGCAGGCCGTCAGCCAGCTGTCGAAGTCGGCGTCGTAGCGGGTGCCGAGGGAGTTGTACACCGCGTAGCCGCCGGCGTAGTCACCGGTGCGGAAGTGGCCGAGCATGGCGTAGATGTCGGCGGGGTGCTTCTCGAACATGTACCGGACGGCGAGGTACCCCCACGGGTAGACCCGGGTCGAGTCCGAGTTGCCGTAGGTGTTCTGGAAGATGGTGCTGAGCTTGTAGGTGTGCTTGGCCGCCTCGGACATCGCCTGGGTGTCGGTCAGGCCCCGGTAGGCGTACGACTCGTACTCGGCGACGCCCTCGATCCACCAGATGTCGGGCACGGAGATCTCGGCCCCGAAGTTGCCCTTCATGTCGTAGATGCCGTCGAGGTAGTGGGTGTACTCGTGGTTGAGGTTCCACACGTTGGCGGGGAAGCTGTCGTTCCACGACTTCTGGTACATCACCGACACGGCCTGGTTGTTGGGGTCGGTCGGGTCCATCACGGTCTGGCCGCCGTTGTCGGTGGAGTTGCCGTAGATCGCCCAGGAGTAGGTCAGGTAGTCGGCCTGGTTGGCGAAGACCGCCAGCGTGATGGTCTTGTTGTACTGGTTCGGGACCGGGCCGCTGTCCTTGACGAGGCTGTGGAAGAACGAGTCCTCGCCGCGCAGGCTGGTGCAGACCGCGGCCAGGTCGGCGGGGGAGAGCGCCTCGGTGACGATGGTGCGGTTGTCGCAGACCAGCTGGTTCGGCAGCACGGCCGCGGTGAGCTTCGCGGTCAGGTCGCAGGTCTTGTAGTACGAGCACTGCCCGGGGTCGAAGGCGTTCGCCTGGTAGGCGGTGTGGACGTACAGCGGGCCGGTGCGGCCGAGGATCTGGCTGGCGTCGAGCACCTGCTTGACCAGCGGTTTGGCCGCGGCCTCGATGGTGGCGTTGTCGCCGGCCATCCGGGCCAGGTCGTTGCCCGCGTTGGTGTCCAGGAAGGCGTTCGGGCCGCCGAGCAGGTCCTGGTGGTCGAGCGCGAACCGCCCGAGCACGGTGGCGATGCCCGGGTCGGCGCTGACCGCAGCGACGAAGTCCGGGTTCCAGTTGGCCCGCCACAGCGGCGAGGAGAGCACCGCGTTGACCGCGTTGACCATCTTGGGGAAGGTGTTGTACGCGTTGTTGTACCCGCTCAGCACCTGCTGGTAGACGTTCAGGTACTTGGCCTGGAGGTTGGCGCTGTCGGTGAGGATCAGCACCTCCTTGAGCACCGTGCCGTTGGCGTCGCTGACGTCGCCCCGGTGGGCGCTCGCGAAGAAGGCGTCCAGCGCGGCCTTGGTGGCGTTGGTGAGGGTCGAGTCGTAGCTGCCGACCGAGCCGGCGTTGTAGGACTGGACGTAGTAGCCGGCCCGCAGGAAGAGCACCAACTGCAGGATCGAGGACGAGTTGTCACCGCTGTAGCCGGCCGCCAGGGTCTGGAAGGCGTTGGCCACGGTGAGCATCTTCGCCTGCTTGAAGATGTTGCCCGCATCGGTGCCGGTGACGTTGAACAGCGTGTTGACGCAGTCCGTGGTCGAGGACTTGAGGAAGGCGACCAGGTCGGCGCCGCTGCGGCTGCCGAAGTCGGCCGGGGTACAGCTCTGCGCGTCCGCGGCGGTCGCGCCACCCGGTGCGGCGAGCGCCGACCGCGCGGCGGGCTTCGCGGCCGGGGCGCTGTTCGCGGGCCTGGCCGGCCGGGGTGCGGTCTGGTAGGCCGTGCCCGCGGGCTGACCCATCACCACCTGGCCGAGCAGGGCGGGCGGCAGCGGGGCGGCGACCGGGGCGGGTGCGTCCGACGTGGTCGCCACCGTGGGGCCGAGCGGCTGCGGGACGGCGGCGGAGGCGGGGGAGGCGGCGGCCCGGGCGGGCGCGGCCGGGGCCGGGGCGGCGAACGCCGAGACCGGGAGCAGGGTCGCGGCGGTGGCGCAGCCGGCGACCACGCCGGCCACGAGGGTGGTGTGCGATATGCGAAGGCGCACTGCGGTCCTTGTCCTGTGGGGGAGTTCACCGGGCGTCAGGGGCGGAGCCAGGGGGTGACGCGGTGAGGGGTGACGCGGTGAATCCTGACACCGGGTCGGGGACAGAACAATGTCACAGGTCATATGACATCGACGGGGCCCGGCATAACACCTTTACGGGGCCATGGCGGAGGAGCCCGTTCCGGGGCCGGACCCCCGGGCGTGGTGAGGCGGAGGCCGGCCGGCCTCAGGGGCCGGTGGGCCCCGCCGGACGGTAGGTCCGGGCGGCCCAGGCGCGGAAGTGCGGCGAACCGGCGACCAGCCCCCGGTAGGCGCCGGTTGCCGCGCCGTACAGCGTCTCCACCACCCCGTCGCTGACCGCCGCCCGCCGCCAGACCAGCAGCTGCCGGAACCAGATCGGCGTACCCGCCAGCGGCTTGACCACCACCTCGACCAGCGGCCGGGTGGTCGCCTGGACCACCGAGATTCCCAGCCCGGCGGCGATCAGCTCCTGCAACTCCAACCGCCCGCCCAGGAATTCGTGCACCGTCAGCGGGGTGAACCCGGCCGCCGCACAGGCCCCCCGGAACACCTCGTGCCAGCCCGCCCCGTCGTCCGGCGTCAGGAACCAGGTCTCACCCGCCAGATCGGCCAACGCGATCTCGGTGTGGTGCCTGAGGCGGTGGCCGGCCGGCAGCGCCACGAAGGTCGGCTCCGTGACGATGCTCCGATGGGCGAGCGCGGGCGAGTGGCGCAGCTCCCGGCCGGGGTAGTCCACCGCCAACGCGGCCTCCGCACCGCCCTGTTCGAGCAGTTCGACGATGTCCGAGGACCGGTAGACGGTGCTCACCGTCAACCGGAGATCCGGCCGCTGCCGCCGGGCCCGGGAGAGCAGCCCCGGCAGCACGGGACTGAGCGTCGCGGCCAGCCGCAGCACCCGGGCGGCCTGCGCGGACTCCTCGGCCCCCCGGCGGCCCAGACCGTCGGCGCGGGCCAGCACGTCGCGCGCCGCCGCGAGCACCTCGACGCCGAAGCAGGTCGGGACCACCCCCGAGGCCGCCCGTTCGAACAGCGGAGCGCCCAGGTGCCGCTCGATCCGGCGCAGCTGGGTACTGGTCGCCGGCTGCGAGGCGCCGAGCGCCGCGGCCGCCCGGCCCACACTGCCGGTGTCCGCGATCGCGCACAGCACCCGCAGATGCCGAAGCTCCAACTCCACTGGCCCTCCTCGTGGTCCCCCTCGTCCGGCGGCCCGCCCGCCCCGCCGGTGGCGGGGCCGACGACGGCCGCCAGCCGGTGCCATGGCACGCGTGACATGGCAATCGTGCGGCTCACCTTCGCGGTGCGCCGCTGCCGCGTCAAGCCCGGTCGGGCGGGACGGCGGCACCGGCCGGACCGCGCTGCGGGCGGGCGCGGGGTCGGGCGGCCGGTGGCGGAGCGGGTTCGGCCCTGCGGTGGCCGTCCGGGCCGTCCGGGGCCGTCGTGAGGTGGTCGCGGGGTGGTGCCGGCGGGCACGCCGGTTGTCGCCGTGCAGGGGAGGGAGTGCCGGTCCGGCCCGGGACCGCGGGGCACCGACCGGCACGCCGTCGAGCGCCGAAGGCGGACCGCCCCGCGTTCCCGCAGGGTGGCCCTGGAGAGGTGCCCGTCACCCGTCGCTGCGCGAACGCTGCGACTGGCGCGCCGCGCCGGGCTCCCGCAGCGTGGTGGCGGACAGGTGTCCGCCGCCCCGGACCCCTCCGGTGCGGATCCGGGCGGATCCGGGCGGGGCGGCGCGAGCCGGCCCGCCATGCGGGCCGCCCGCTCGGACGCCCCGGCGCCCCGATGCTCGTGCAGCGGCGGACTGCTCCGCGAACGCCGCACCGACGGCGCGACCGGCCCGGAACGCGACGCGGCGTCCTCGTTCCGGGGAGAGCGACCTCCGCGGGGAGCAGTCGCCGAGGGGACGGTGCCACGGACAATGGAGGGGAGACCGCGCCCGGGGTGCCGGGCCGGGACCCGGGTGGACCGTACCGATCCGCAGCAGTGAAGGGCAGGGACCCCCATGGCCACCGTCGCCGCCTACGCCGCACCCGCCGCCAAGGCCCCGCTCGAGCGCACCACCGTCGAGCGGCGGACGGTCGGCGAGCACGACGTGCTGATCGACATCAAGTTCGTCGGCATCTGCCACTCCGACATCCACCAGGTCCGCGAGGGCTGGGGCGAGGCGATCTTCCCGATGGTGCCCGGACACGAGATCGCCGGCGTCGTCACCGCCACCGGCCCGGGCGTGACCAGGTACCGCACCGGCGACCGGGTCGGGGTCGGCTGCATGGTCGACTCCTGCCGCGTGTGCGAGAACTGCAGGGCCGGGCTGGAGCAGTACTGCGACCAGGTCCCGGTCTGGACCTACAACGCGGTCGGCAAGGACGGGCAGCCCACCTACGGCGGCTACGCGCAGAGCGTGGTCGTCGACGAGAACTACGTCGTCCGCATCCCCGACGCCCTCCCGCTGGACGCGGCCGCCCCCCTGCTGTGCGCGGGGATCACCACCTACTCGCCGCTGCGGCACTGGAACGCCGGGCCGGGCCGCCACGTCGCGGTGATCGGCTTCGGCGGACTCGGCCACGTCGCCGTGAAGATCGCGCACGCGCTCGGCGCCGAGGTCACCGTCCTCTCGCAGTCCCTGCGCAAACGCGACGACGGCCTGCGGCTGGGCGCCGACCACTACCACGCGACCGGCGACCCGGCGACCTTCGACCGGCTCGCGCGCAGCTTCGACCTGATCCTCAACACCGTCTCCGCGCCGCTCGACTTCGCCGCGTACCTGGCGCTGCTGCGCACCGACGGAGCCCTGGTCAACCTCGGCCTCCCCGAGGACCCGGTGCAGATCGACCTCGGGTCGCTGAACGGCCGGCGCCGCAGCCTGAGCAGCTCGGGCATCGGCGGCATCGCCGAGACCCAGGAGATGCTCGACTTCTGCGCCGGACACGGAGTGGCGGCCGAGATCGAACTGATCCGCGCCGAGGAGGTCAACGACGCCTACGAGCGGGTCCTCGCGAGCGACGTCCGCTACCGCTTCGTCATCGACACCGCCACCATCTGACCGGCCGCGCGGCCGGCCCGGGCCGCCACCCACGGCCGCCGCTCGGCGGGCGGGCACCCGCCCCCGGTCGCGTGCGTGAGGCGCCGGGCGTAGACCGGAGGGGTGGACGGACTCGGTGGTGCGGGCGGATCCGGCGCCGGCGGCGGACCGGAGCTGTGTGACCGGTGCGGCGCGGTGGTGCCGCTGCCCGAACTGGTGGTGCTGCGGGTGCCCGATTCCTCCGCGGTCGCCGGGGACATGCGGTTCGACGGCGAGCGCCTGCTGCGCGCCTGCGGCGAGGCCCATCTGGTCGAACTCGCCGCCCTCTACCAGCACCGCCCGTTCGTCACCGAGGAGCTGTGGTCCGGGCAGATCGTCCGGGCCGTGCGGCTGCTCGGCGAGCTGGACGACGAGGAGATGTACGAGCGGGTGGTCGCGATGACCGGCCTGAGCGAGGAGCAGCTGCGACGCGCGGCCGCCTGGCAGGAACGGCACGGCCGCCCGTCCGGGCCCGCCGGGCCGTGACCGCCCGGTCCGCCCGGTCCGCCCGGTCCGCCCGGTCCGCTCTGCCCGGTCCGCTCCGAGACGAACACGAAGACCGAACCACCGTCGGCCCCTGGTTGTTTGGGGAATCGGCCAGTACACCTGCCCGGCCGGCGGGCGGGAGACTTCCGGTCAGGCGCCGCGGCCCGATCCGGAGGCCCGGCGCCGCGACACAGGGGGAACAGGACGATGAGCGGTCAGCTCTACGACGAGATCGGCGAATCCTTCGAGGGCTTCAAGACCCTCCCACTGGCACGCTACGCCGAGGTGCCCGGCTTCCTCGCCCTCGTCGGCGACGTGCGGGGCAGGTCGATCCTCGACCTGGCCTCCGGAACCGGCTTCTACAGCAGGGAGTTCAAGCGCCGCGGGGCATCGCACGTGCTGGGCGTCGACATCTCCGGCGCCATGGTCGACGCGGCCCGGGCGCTCGAGGACCGCGACCCGCTCGGCGTGGCCTACGAGGTCGGCGATGTGGCCGAACTGCGCAGCTTCGAGCGCCCGTTCGACCTCGCGGTCGCGGTCCAGCTGTTCAACTACGCCCCGGACGTCGCCACCATCGAGCGGATGTGCCGCAACATCCACCGCAGCCTCGCGCCCGGGGCCGAGTTCTTCGCCTTCGCCCAGCACCCCGACTTCCGTTTCGGCGGACCGTCCCTGGCCAAGTACGGCTTCCTGTGCGAACCGCTCGGCGAGGAGACCGGGATCGGACCGCGGGTGCGGATCACCGCACTGCTCGACCCGCCGATCTCCTTCGTCGCCAACCCGCCCAGCCGCCAGGTCTACGAGAGCAGCCTGCGGGCGGCCGGCTTCGACGACCTCACCTGGGTACCCCTCGAGGTCTCCGCCGCGGGCGTGCGCGAGTACGGCCGGGAGTTCTGGGACGACTACGCCGCCAACCCGCCGCTGACGATGCTGCGCTGCCGCGCCTGACCCTCCGGCGCCCCGCCGGTTCCCCGGCCGACCGTCAGGAGGACCACGGTCCCGTCCGAGGATCACGGGAGGCCGCGCCGCGGACCTCTGCCGCACACGCCGGACATCCGGCGGCGCACGCCGCCGGAACGGCTGCGGCCCGTGCGGTGTACAGGACCTCGTCGCTGTCGGGGTCGGCCACCTCCCAGCCGAGCAGGTCGGCGATCCCCGCCGCCACGTCCCGGGCGGCCCGGTGGGCGGGGTCGCCGCCCGCCGAGGAGCAGATCAGCTCGACCATGGTGACCCGCCGCGGCACCCGGCCTTCGTGGGCGGCGTGATTCCCGGCAGCGTCGCACGCGGCCATGGTCAGGTGGAGCCAGTCGAAGCCGTCCTCGGCCCGGTAGAAGGGCGCGCCGGTCCTCCGCAGGCCCGGCACCGCGTCCAGGTGCTCCACCAGGGCGCAGGTCGCAGCGCTCCCGCTGTAGCGGCGGTCCGAACGGACGGTCAGGTACCTGTACATCCCCGTATCCTCGCACCCACCCCGACCGTGCTGAATTCGCGCGCCCGGTCCGGAGCCCGCAGCGGCCGGCCTTCGCCCGACAATCCGTCAGCGTTTCTCCGCGGTTACGCAATTCCGGTGCAATGGCGCTCGGCAGTCGGGAGAGTCCCTGGTCGGGGCCGGTTGTCAGTGCCTCCGCCTAGGGTTGGAACAACGCCGGAGAGAGCGCCGGAAACGGTGCCGGAAACGGTTCCGAAAATGGCACTGAAAAGAGGGGGACAGCCATGTCTGCGCAGAGGATCAGCCACAAGGTGAACCATGTTTCGCTCGTGGTCGACCGGTCCGGTTCGATGCGGCAGCACGAGGCGCAGCTCGTCCGGGTGGTGGACGAGTTCGTGAAGGGCCTTCAGGAGGAGTCCGACCGGCTCGGGCACGAGACCCGGATCAGCCTGTACGCCTTCGACCACGAGGTGCAGAACCTGGTCTGGGACATGGACGTCAAGCACCTGCCGTCGCTCCAGGGCCTCTACCGGGTCGACAACGGCGCGACGGCGCTGATCGAGGCGGCCGTGAAGTCCGTCGACGACCTGAAGAACATCTGGGAGGGGTACGGGGAGCACTCCTTCCTCCAGGTCGTCGTCACCGATGGCGAGGAGAACGCGTCCGGCTGCTCGGAGACCGGGAAGATGCACGTCAGGATGGCCGGCAGCCGGGGCGCCGCCGTGCTGCGCACCTGGATGGACCGCATCCGGCGCGCCATGGACGACCTCCCCGACCACTGGACCTCGGCGATCCTGGTCCCGAACTCGCTGGCCAAGCGGACCGCCCAGGAGTACGGCTTCCCCGCGGGCAACATCGCGATCTGGGACGCGGACTCCAGCGAGGGCGTCGAGGAGGCCATCGGCACCGTGAAGACGGCGGCCACCGGCTTCCTGCGCGGCCGCGAGAAGGGCGTGCGCGGCACCAGGAACCTGTTCGCCATGGGCCGGGACCTCAGCACCGCCGACGTCAGCGCGAACCTCGACGCCCTGGACACCGCCACGGACCAGCTGGTCCCGGTCGACCGGCCGCTGCCGATCCGGGACTTCGTCACCGGTGCCGGTCACACGTACCGGACCGGCTGCGCCTTCTACGAGCTGTCCAAGCGCGAGAAGATCCAGGGCAGCAAGCAGCTCGCCGTCGCGGAGAAGGACCCGGCGACCGGCCGGATGACCGGCCGGGTGTTCTCCGGTCCGGCGGCGCGCCGGCTGCTCGGCCTGCCGGCGGCGGAGACCACGGTCAAGCCGGGCGACAACCCGGCCTTCACGGTGTTCGTCCAGTCCACCTCCGTCAACCGGAAGCTGGTGCCGGGCACCGAGCTGCTCGTCCTCCTGCAGCCGTGACCGCGGGCCGTCAGCCCAGGGCCGGTACCAGCAGCGCGGTGGCGCGGGCGATCAGGGGTTCGTCGGCGGGGGCGTGCGGGTCGGCCTTGGTGGAGAGCACGGACAGGACCACCGGAGCGCCGTCGGCGGTCCAGGCGACGCCGACGTCGTTGGTGGTTCCGTAGTCGCCGGTGCCGGTCTTGTCCGCGAGGGCCCACGGCTGCGGCAGCCCGGCGCGCAGGCGGGCGGCGCCGGTGGTGTTGGCGAGCATCCAGTCGGTGAGCCGGCGGCGGTCCCGGTAGTTCAGCGCGCCGCCGAGGACGAGCGCCGTGAGCGTGCCGGCGATGGCGGCCGGGGTGGTGGTGTCGGTGACGCGCCCCGGCTCGGCGGAGTTCAGCGCGGGCTCCCAGCGGTCCAGGCGGGTCACGCCGTCGCCGACGGACCGGCAGAAGCGGCCGACGGCCGCCGGTCCGCCGAGCTCGCGGAGCAGGAGGTTGTCGGCGGCGTTGTCACTGTAGTCGAGAGCTGCGGCGCAGAGCTCGGCGACCGTCAGTCCGGATGCCAGGTGCTCGGGGGTGCCGGTGATCGGCGCGTACCCCGCTGCGGAGACGTCCTCGGCGGTGTACCGGATGCGGCGGGCGAGGAACTCGCCGTGGTGGTCCAGGTCGCGCAGGACGGCGGCGGCCGTCACGATCTTGTGCACGGAACAGATCGGGAACAGCTCGTCCGCGCGGTATCGCACCTGCGCGCCGGTGACCGTGTTCCGGGCGAACACGCCCAGCCTGGCGGAGTGTTCGCGTTCGAGGCCGGCCAGCGCGCGGCTCACGTCGGGCGCTGGCGGGCGCCGCGGCGTCGCGGTCGCGGCGTACGCCGGCCCGCCCGCCGACACCGCCGCGGCCGCGACCGTGCCGGCGCCCATCCCCAGTACCGCCCGGCGGCTCAGCCGCCCCTTGTCGGTCGTCATTCCGTGGTCCTCCCTGTCCGAAGCAATCCGTCCTTCGGGAAGAGGGACGCATCCGACCTTCCTACAGTTCGCCCCACTTGAGCAGCATGTGCGCCGTGTGCGGGTTCCGGCTCCCGGCGGGGGCTCACACCCGGCGGATGGTGGAGATCTGGATGGCGTCGACCTTCATCGTCCTGACCACGTCCCCGGCGCGCGGTGCGTGGACCACCAGGCCGTTGCCGATGTACATACCGACGTGGCTGCGGTCGCCGTGGTAGATCACCAGGTCGCCGGGCTGGGCGTTGTGCCAGTCGGTGCCGACGCCGGTGCCGACGGTCGCCTGCTCCTGCGAGGTACGCGGCAGCGAGACGCCCGCCTTCGCGTACGCGAAGACCATCAGGCCGGAGCAGTCGAAGGTGTCCGGCCCGGTCGCCGCCCACTTGTACGGGTCGCCCTGCTGGTCGAGGGCGGCCCGCACCGCGGTCGCGGCGTAGCCGCCGGCCGGCGGCAGGGTGGACGGGTCGACGCGCGCGGAGCTGCGGGAGGCGGAGCCGTCGGTGCCGCGGAGGATCGCGGTGCGGTCCGCGGCGCTGAGGCTGCCGAGCAGCCGCTGCGCCTCCTGGAGCTTGTGCTGCACCTCGTCCTTGGCGCCGTTCAGCGTCTGCGTGGAGGCGTCCAGTTCGGCGAGGACCGCGGCGGCCTCCTGCTTCTGCTGGTCCAGCCGGCGCTGCTGGTCCTTGAGCGCCTTGAGGGTGTCCGCCTGGGTGCTGACGGCCTGTTCGAAGCCGGACGCCCGGGCCAGGTACTCGTCCGGGTCGGCGGACAGCATCAGCTGCATCGAGGGGTCGACGCCGCCCTGACGGTACTCGTCGGCGGCGACCGCCGACAGGCCCGCGGCCAGTTCGGTCAACTGGGCCTGACCGCGGGCCACCTGGTCCTGCAGCTGGTCGGCCTGCTTGCGCAGCTGGTCGGCCCGCTCCTTGGCGCCGTTGTACCGCTCGGACGCCTGCTCCTGTTCCTCGAGGAGCCTGTCCACCTGGGCCTTCACCTCGTCCTTGCCCGGCTGGGCGGGCGCCGCGTGTGCGCCGACCTGGGCGGTCAGGGCGACCGCGGTCGCGGCGGCGCCGGTGAGCACGGAGACCCTCGCGCGGCTGGGCTGCTTGGAACGGCGGTGTGCGGCCAAGGATCCGGCTCCTTCTCCCGTCGGACTCACCGTGAGGTGTGATCGTCCTGACATAGGTTTGATGATGGACCGTAATCAAGATCCTGCCCCACGTCCACTCCGGTCCCCGCGAACCCGCCTGCCCGGCAAGTGAACTGGCGGACCGTCGGCAGTCGGAGCACCTAGAGTTGCGACGCCCCTCCGTCGACCGGGAACTCCGCCCCCGTCGAGAAGGTCGCACCGAACGCCAAGTACGCCACCGCGGCGGCCACTTCCTCCGACGCCCCCAGCCGCTGCATCGGGATCGTGCTCCGGTAGCTGTCCTTCACCGTCTCGAGGACCTCGGCCGGCAGGGAGCGGTCCAGGATGCCGGAGTCGATCGGCCCGGGGCTCACGGCATTGACGCGCACCTTGCGCGGCAGCAACTCGCGGGCCAGGGTGCGCGTCATCGACCGCAGGGCGGCCTTGCTCGCCGAGTAGGCACTGAGCGCGTCGAGGCCCAGGACGTTCACCACCGACGTGGTGAGGACCACGCCGCTCCCCTCGCGCAACAGCGGCGCCAGCGCCTGCACCGTGAAGTACGGGCCCTTGGCGTTGACGTCGAACACCGCGTCGTACATCTCCTCCGTCATCGAGCCGAACGGTGCCGACGCCGTGATGCCGGCGTTGACGAACAGCGCGTCCACCACGCCGAACCGCTCCCGGACCGCGTCGGCCAGCGCCGCCATGTCCTCCAGGGACGCGGCATCACTGCGGACCGCGATCGCCCTGCCCCCCAACTGCGCCAGCGCGGCGTCCAGGGTGGACCGGGTCCGGCCGGTGATCAGTACCTGCGCCCCGCCGTCCGCGAACAACCGGGCCGTGGCCAGGCCGATACCGCTGCTCCCGCCCGTGATCACGATCTTCTTGCCGTCATAAGTGGTCATGCCCCCAAGTCAAAGGTCCACCCGCCCACCCCGTCCAAGACCTGTTCCGCATGCCGTCATGCCCCGGGCGCATGACGGCGCGCCACGTACCCTGGGTGGATGGACCTCGACCTGCGGCTGGTGCGCTACTTCACGGTCGTGGCGGAGTGCGGCAACTTCGGCCGGGCCGCCACCAGGCTCCACCTGGCGCAGCCTTCGCTGAGCCGTCAGATCCAGCGGCTGGAGGCTCAGCTCGGGGTCCGGCTGTTCGACCGCTCACCGCAGGGCAGCAGCCTCACCGACGCCGGTCAGGCCTTCCTCCCCGGGGCCCGGGTACTGCTCCACGAGGCCGGGCAGGCCGCCCGCACCGCCAGAGCCGCCGTCCGGCCCCCCACCCTCACCGTCGGCTGCGCCGAAGGACTGGTCATCACCGGCTGGGTGCAGGAACTGCGCCGCCGCCACCCGGACGGCCAGGTCCGTTCCCGGCACCTCGACTGGCGCGACACGCACTCCCTCGCCGAGGGGCGGGTCGACGCCCTCGTCGCGTACCGCCCCCTGCCGCTGCCCGCGGACGGCCTCCGGGTGACCGCCCTCCATGAGGAGCCGCGGGTGCTGGTCACATCGGCACACCACCCGCTGGCGAACGAGCGGACCGTCAGCCTGCGCGCCCTGTCGGACGAGAACCTGGTCGGCTGCGCCTTCACCCCGGTCCTCTGGAGCACGCCCAAGCCCGTCGGCAACCGCCCGGCACCACCCCCGCCCGCGAGCGACGACAGCTACGAGGACAAGCTGGAACTCATCGCCACCGGGCACTGCCTCGCGGTCTTCCCGGCCGGCGATCGACGCGCCGCGGCGCGCGAGGACATCGCCCTGGTGCCCGTCACCGACATCGATCCCTGCGAGGTCGTGCTCGTCACGCGCGCCGACGACCCCAACCCGCTGCTCCGATCGCTGGAAGAGGTCGCCCGGACCCGGCCGGGCACGGCCTCCCGACGGAGGAACGACGAACCGCCGTTCGACTGAACCGGTCGACTGAACCGGTCGACTGACCCCACCGGCCGCTCCCGCTGCCGCCCACCGGCGGAGCCGGGCGCGTTCCGCCTCCGCAGCTCCACCGCGACGGGCAGCCGTCGGAGACCGCGTAGCCGCACCGCCCGCCCGGCCCCCGGCCGACACGCCGCAGGGTGGTCCGTGCGGAGGAATTTCGGCCGCCGCGGCCCGCCACCGGCCCGGCGGCGGCCCGCGAACCGCCAAGGTGGTGGACGTCCGGCCCGTCGGGGCCCGTCCCCGTGGAGGAACTGTGCGCACGACGCCGTTCGCCGCCGTCCTCGTCGGCGCGCTGCTGCTGACCTCGGCGGCCGCCGAGACGGAGGCGGCGACCCCGTCCCGGGCCGTGGGATCGGCCGGCTCCCTCGCGCCGTCCCTCGGCCCGGACCTGGACCGGCTGTTCGCCGACGCCCGGCTGACCGGAGCCCAGTCCTCGGCGCTGGTCACCGACGCCGCCACCGGCGAGGTGCTGTACGAACACGCGCCGGGAGCGCTGCTGCTCCCCGCCTCCACCCTCAAGACGGTGACCGCCGCCGCCGCCCTCGACCTGCTCGGCCCGGACCACCGGTTCACCACCCAGGTCCTCGCCGCCGGCCGGCGCAGCGGACCGGCCCTCGACGGTGACCTGGTGCTGCGCGGCGGCGGCGACCCCACCCTGCTGCCCGCGGACCTCGACGCCCTGGCCGGCGAGGTGGCCGCCGCCGGCGTCACCGAGGTGACCGGCGCGCTGCGCGCGGACGTCTCCCGGTACGACGACGTGCCGCTCGGCGCCGACTGGGCCTGGGACGACCAGGCCGCGTACTACAGCCCGCAGATCTCGGCCCTCACCCTCACCACCGACACCGACTACGACCCCGGAACGGTCCGGCTCACCCTCACCCCCGCCGCCCGACCCGGGCAGCCCGCCCGGGTCGAGGTCACGCCCGCCGAGGCGCCGGTGCAGCTGAGCGGCAGCGTCACCACCGCCGCCGCGGGCGGCGCGTACACCGTCCAGGTCGACCGGCGGCCCGGCGGCAACGAGCTGCGGCTCGACGGCGCCCTGCCCGCCGACGGCGGCACCGGGCAGGAGTGGATCGCCGTCGACGACCCGGCCGCGCTGGCCACCACCGTGTTCGCGGCCGCCCTGGCCCGGCACGGCGTCACCGTCCGCGGCGGCACCGCGACCGGCCGCGCACCCGACACCGACACCCTGCTCGCCCGGCACGACTCCGCGCCGCTGGCGGACCTGATGGTGCCGTTCCTCAAGCTCAGCAACAACGGCATCGCCGAGCACCTGGTGAAGGAGATCGGCCGGGTCACCGCGGGCAGCGGCAGCTGGGCCGCGGGCCTCGAGCGGATCGCGGACTTCCTGCACCGCAGCGGCCTGGAACCGACCGCCGCCCGGCAGCGCGACGGCTCCGGCCAGTCCCGGCGGAACCTGCTCACCGCCCGCAGGCTGACCGCCCTGTTCGGGTTCGCCCGCACCCGGCCCTGGTTCCACGCCTGGTACGACGCGCTGCCGGTGGCCGGGGACCCCCGCCGGATGGTCGGCGGCACCCTCACCAACCGGATGCGCGACACCGCCGCCGCCGGCCGGGTGCACGCCAAGACCGGCTCGATGACCGGTGTCGACGCCCTGGCCGGCTACGTCGAACGCGCCGACGGACGGACGCTCGCCTTCGCCGTCCTGCTGAACAACTTCGCCGGGGACAGCCCCCGCCCGCTCCTCGACGCCTTCGCGGTCCGGCTGGCCGGTGACGCCGCCGCACCGGCCCCCGCCGACCGCGCGGCACCCCCGGCCCGGGACGGCCGCCGGGCCGCGCCGTACGACTGGGAGACCGCCTGCCTGACGGACGCCCGCTGCTGACCCCCGGCCCACCCGCCCGCCGGCCCCGGGCACAGGCGCGGGCAGCGGCCCCCGGGCCCCGGACACCTGAACGGAGAGGAACCGCACCGCCGATGAAGCCGGCCCGGCGCCGGGCCGCCCTCGCGGCCCTCGCCCTCCTCACCGCCGCCGCCCTGCCCGGCTGCGCCCGCCGCACCGACGACCCCGGCGACTTCCCGGCCGTGCCCGGGGGCAGCTACTCCGTCGCACTCACCGAACCGGACCACCTCACCCCCGGCCGCACCACCAGCAGTTACGCCATCCAGGTCCTCCAGGGCCTGTTCGACACCCCGGTCACGCTCGACCCGCGGGACGGCCACCCGCTGCCGCTCGCCGCCGAGTCGGTCAGCTCCGACGACCAGCGGGTGTGGACGCTCCGGCTGCGCCCGGGCGCCCGGTTCCACGACGGCGAGCCGGTCACCGCGGGCAGCTTCGCCGCGGCCTGGGACGCCGCCGCGTACGGGCCCAACGGCTGGGAGGCGAACGCCTACTTCGCCCAGATCGACGGCTACCCCGAACTCAACCCCACCGACGGGCGGACCCCCGCGACCCGCCACCTGTCCGGCCTGACCGTGCTCGACGACACCACCCTGCGGGTCACCCTCGCCGCGCCGTTCAGCCAGTTCCCGATGCTGCTGGCCTTCCCGGCGTTCGCCCCGCTGCCCGCCGCCGCCTTCACCGATCCGGACGGCTTCGACCGCCACCCGGTCGGCAACGGCCCGTTCGCGATGGACGGTGACTGGCGGCACAACCAGCGGATCGACCTCAGACGCGCCGACGGCTACACCGGCCCGCGCCCGCCGACCGCCGACGCCGTACACTTCCGCATCTTCACCAGCAAGGACACCGCCTTCACCGAACTGCGGGCCGGCCACGTCGACTTCGTCACCAACGTCCCCGCCGCCCGGGCCTACGAGGCGAAACGTACCTTCGGCCGCCGCTACTCGGTGCGGCCCAGCGGCACCATGGACTACCTCGGCCTGCCGCTGGCCGACCCGCGCTACCGCAACCCGGACGTCCGCCGGGCGCTGTCCATGGCGATCGACCGGGCCGGCATCACCCGGGCGATCTACAACGAGGTCTTCACCCCGGCCGACTCGCTGGTCGCCGCGATGATCCCCGGCCACCGGGCCGGCGCCTGCGGCGAGACCTGCACCTACCAACCCGCCAAGGCCCGCGAACTCCTCGACCGGGCAGGCGGGTTCACCGGATCGGTCGAGCTGTACTTCGCCAACTCCGACCCCACCTACGAACAGTGGATGACCGCCGTGGCCAACGAACTGCGCCAGAACCTCGGCATCCGCAGCGTCGTGTTCCGCAAGATGTCCGGCGCCGACCTCGGCCCGATCCTCAACGGCCACAAGGCGACCGGCCCGTACCGGCAGAACTGGGTGATCGACTACCCGAGCGTGCAGAACTACCTGGCCGGCCTGTTCGGCCCCGGCAACCGGATGGGCTGGAGCAACCCCGCCTTCGACGACCTGCTCGCCCGCGGCAACGCCGCCCCCACCGACCAGGAGAGCATCGCCTACTACCACCGCGCCGAGGACCTCGCCCTCACCGACCTGCCGCTCATCCCGCTCTGGAACTGGCAGGACCAGACGGCCTGGAGCACCCGCGTCGGCAACGTCGTCCTCGACCCCTACGTCGGGGGGCTGCACCTGGACCGGGTGACCGTCCGGCACTGACCCCGACCGCCGCCGCATCGACCCCCAGGGGGCAACCGTTCCGATGGGCCGCTACCTCGCCCGCCGCCTGCTGTACGCCGTCCCGGTACTGCTGGCCACCACCTTCCTGATCCACACCCTCGTGTTCGTGCTGCCCGGCGACCCCATCCAGGGCCTGGCCGGCGACCGGCCCGTCCCACCCGCCGTCCTCGCCGAACTCCGCAGCCGCTACCACCTCGACGAGCCGCTGTTCGCCCAGTACCTGCACTACCTGCGCGGCCTGCTCACCGGCGACCTCGGCCGCACCTTCACCGGCCAGCCGGTCGCCGACACGATCGCCGGCCGCTGGCAGGTCACCCTGCGGCTCGGCCTCACCGCCTGGTTCTTCGAGGCCGCCCTCGGCATCGGCCTCGGCGTCTGGGCCGCCCTGCGCAAGGGCCGCTGGGTGGACAGCGCCGTCCTGGCCGGCACCACCCTGGTCATCGCGGTCCCCGTCTACGTGGTCGGCTACCTCGCCCAACTCCTGCTCGGCGTGCGGCTCGGCTGGTTCCCGGTCTCCGGCGAGGACGGCGGCTGGCCCACCGCCTACCTGCTGCCCGGACTCGTCCTCGCCTCCTTCGGCGTCGCCTACGTCGCCCGGCTCACCCGCGCCTCGCTGCTGGAGAACCTGCGCGCCGACTACGTCCGCACGGCCGGCGCCAAGGGGCTCAGCCGCCGCCGCATCATCGTGCTGCACACCCTGCGCAACTCGCTGATCCCGGTCGCGACCTTCCTCGGCGTCGAACTCGGCTCGCTGATGGCGGGCGCCGTCGTCACCGAGTACATCTTCAACCTCCCCGGCATCGGCCAGCAGGTCTTCCAGGCCATCCAACTGCGCGAAGGCCCCACCGTGGTCGGCGTCACCACCGTGCTGGTCCTGGTCTTCTGCCTCGCCAACCTGCTCGTCGACGTCCTGTACGGCCTGCTCGACCCGAGGATCCGCCATGACTAGCCCGCCCACCGACCTCCTGCTCCCACCCGCCGACCCGCCCGGGCCGCCCGCCCCGCCCGAGACCGACACCCCCTCCGCGAGCGCCTGGCGGGACCTGCGGGCCCGCCCCCTGGTGCTGGGCAGCGCCGCCACCCTGCTGCTGATCAGCCTGATGGCGGCCTTCCCCGAACCGTTCGTCGCCCTGCTCACCCACGACAGCGGCCGCTGCGAACTCTCCGACTCCCGGGTCGGCCCCAGCCCCGCCCACCCGTTCGGCTTCGACCTCCAGGGCTGCGACTACCTCGGGCAGGTCGTCCGCGGCAGCCGCCCCTCGCTGGTCATCGGCCTCGCGGTGACCGCGGGCGCGCTGCTGGTCGCCGTCCTGCTCGGCCTGCTGGCCGGCTTCTACGGCGGCTGGGTCGACGCCACCGTCTCCCGGCTGACCGACGTCTTCTTCGGCCTGCCGTTCGTCCTCGGCGCCACCGTCGTCCTGGTCGCCTTCCCCGACCACGGCCTCGGCGCGATGACCCTCGTCCTGGTCGCCCTCGGCTGGACCACCATGACCCGGGTGATGCGCGCCCAGGTGATCGGCGTCAAGGACGCCGACTACGTCCAGGCCGCCCGCTCCACCGGCGCGGGACCGCTGCGCCTGATGACCCGCCACATCCTGCCGAACGCCGTGACACCGGTCGTCGTGGTCGCCATGCTGAACGTCGGGAACGTCATCTCGGGGGAGGCCACCCTGGACTTCCTCGGCGTCGGGCTGCAGTACCCCGCCCTCTCCTGGGGACTGCAACTCAACGCCGCCCAGGCGTACTTCCTCGACTTCCCGCACCTGCTCGCGTTCCCCGCGCTGTTCCTGTGCGCGACGGTGCTGAGCTTCATCCTGCTCGGCGACGCCGTCCGCGACGCGTACGACCCCAAGCTGAGATGAGGACCGCCGTGCCCCCTCCACCGCCCCCGGCGCCGCCGCGCGTCCCGCCGCACCTGCTGCCCGGCGACCGGGTCGCCGTCGCCGCACCCGCCGGACCGGTCGACCCCGAACTGCTCGCCCGCGGCACCGCCCTGCTCACCTCCTGGGGGCTCGAGGTCACCGTGCTGCCGCACGTCCACGACCGGCACCTCGGGCACCTGGCCGGCCGCGACCACGACCGGGCCGCCGACCTCACCGAGGCGCTCGCCGACCCCGCCGTCCGCGCCGTGTTCTGCGCCCGCGGCGGCTACGGCACCCAGCGCACCGTCGACCTGGTCGACTGGGCACGGCTCGCCGACGCCCCGCCCACCGTGCTGGCCGGCTCCAGCGACGTCACCGCCCTGCACGAGGCCTGCGCGGTCCGGCTCGGCACCACCACCCTGCACAGCCCGATGCCCGCCACCGCCGCCCTCACCGACCGCCCGGCCAACGCCGCCCACCTCCACGAGGTGCTGTTCCGGCCCGAGAAGGTCACCGAACTCCCGCTCGACGCACCGCCCCTGACCGGCGGAACCGCCGAGGGCCGGCTCGCCGGCGGCAACGCCAGCCTGCTCGCCGCCTCCGTCGGCACCCCCACCGCCCTGCCGCCCGACGGCTGCCTGCTGCTCCTGGAGGAGACCGGCGAGGAGCCCTACCGGCTCGACCGGATCCTCACCCAACTGCTGCGCGCCGGCGTGCTCGACCGGGCGGCCGGGGTCGTCCTGGGCGACTTCACCGACTGCGGCGACCCGGACGAGGTCCGCGCGCTGCTCGCCGACCGGCTCGGCCGCCTCGGCGTGCCGGTCGCCGCCGGACTGCCGGCCGGGCACGGCGAGCTGCAGCTGACCGTCCCGCTCGGCACCCCGGCCCGGCTCACGCCCACCGCGCTGCACCTGCTGGAACCCCCGCTCGCGGCCCGCCCGGTCGCCGACCACCCGCCGGAGGCCGTCCGATGCGCGTCCTGATCTCCGCCGACATGGAGGGCGCCACCGGGACCACCTGGCCCGGCGACGTGCTGCCCGGTACCCCCGGCTGGTCCCGGATGCGCCGGATGCTGACCTCCGACGTCAACGCCTGCGTGGCCGGACTGTTCGAGGGCGGCGTCGCCGAGGTGGTGGTCAACGAGGCCCACGACAGCCAGCGCAACGTGCTGATCGAGGAACTCGACCCGCGGGCCCGGCTGCTGGCCGGCCGGCACAAGCCGCTCGGCATGATGCAGGGCGTCGAGGAGGCCGACGCGGTGGTGTTCCTCGGCTACCACACCGGGGCCGGCCTGCCCGGGGTGCTCTCCCACACCTACCTGGGCGCCGGGCTGACGGGCTTGCGGATCGACGGCGAGCACGCCGACGAAGGCCGGATGAACGCGCTGACGGCGGCCGAGCACGGGGTCCCGGTGGTGCTGGTCACCGGCGACGACCTGGTCTGCGCGGCCGCCCCCGGCTGGGCGCCGGGCACCCGTACCGTCGCGGTCAAGGAGTGCGTCAGCCGGTACGCGGCGCTCTGCCTGCCGCCTGCGCGCAGCGCCGAACTGATCCGGGCCGAGGCCAGGGCGGCGGTCGCCCACCGGGTGCGGCACGAGCGGCCCGAACCGGTGTCGGGCCCGCACCGCTTCGAGATCGACTTCCACGCCACCCACCAGGCCGAGGCCGTCGCGGCCGTCCCCACCGTCGAGCTGACCGGTCCCTGCACGGTGGCGTACACCGCGCCGACGGCCACCCGGGCCGCCCGCACCTTCAAGATCTGCACCGTCGTCGCGAAGGCCGCCGCCGAGGAGGGCTACGGCTGACCCGGCCCGGGCACCGCCGATTTCCCCACCCCCGGACGATCGCCCCACGCCCGGACGATCGCACCAGCCCGGACGGGCGGACCGCCCCTGACGAGAGGACCGCCCCCGAACGAGAGGACCGCCGATGACCGCCGCCCCGAGACCCGCCGAGCCCACCGCACCCGAGCCCGCGCCGTCCGGGGGAGGCGAGGCAGCCCGGATCTGCCGGGACCTGCTGCGGATCGACTCCACCAACCCGGGCGACGGCGGCGGGCCGGGCGAGCGGGCGGCCGCCGAGTACGTCGCGGAGGTGCTGACCGGCGCCGGTGCGGACCCGCTGCTGGTGGAGGCGGCGCCGCGGCGGTCCAGCGTGCTGGCCCGGATCCCCGGCACCGAGCCGTCGCTCGCACCGCTGCTGATCCACGGCCACCTGGACACCGTCCCGTTCGACGCCGCCGACTGGTCCCGGCACCCGCTGTCCGGGGAGCTCCACGACGGCTGCCTGTGGGGGCGCGGCGCGGTCGACATGAAGGGCACCCTCGCCATGACGCTGGCGCTGGTCCGGTCCTGGGCCCGGTCGGGCCGGCGCCCGCGCCGGGACCTGGTGCTGGCGTTCCTGGCCGACGAGGAGTCGACCGGCGAGTTCGGCGCCCGGTACGTGGCCGGCCGGCACGGCGACCACCTCGACGGCTGCGAGGAGGCGATCGGCGAATCGGGAGGCTTCTCGGTGCCGGTGGCCCCGGACCGCCGGATCTACCCGGTGGCCG
Organism: Kitasatospora sp. NEAU-CNBT7; assembly: GCF_057220535.1. Lineage (NCBI taxonomy): Bacteria > Bacillati > Actinomycetota > Actinomycetes > Kitasatosporales > Streptomycetaceae > Kitasatospora > Kitasatospora sp. NEAU-CNBT7. Next base: position 334,614 of record NZ_JBXQQB010000002.1, read on the forward strand.
TCGGCGAGCGCTGCACCGCGTGGATGCGGCTGACCGCCACCGGCCCGGCCGGACACGGCTCCCGGGCGGCCGACGGGAACGCGGTCGCCACCCTCGTCCACGCGCTGTCCCGGCTCGCCGCACACCGCTGGCCGACCCGGATCACCCCGCCCGTCGAGGCCCTGATCGCCGCGCTGGAACGGGTGTTGGGCACCACCGTCGACCGTGACCGGCTGGAGGCCGAGGCCGCCCGGCTCGGCCGGGCCGGCGAGCTGTTCGCGCACACCGTCCGCAACTCGGCCAACCCGACCGTCCTGGCCGCGGGCCACAAGGTGAACGTGGTGCCCGGCACGGCACGGGCCCAGGTCGACGGCCGCTACCTGCCGGGCACCCGCGAGGAGTTCCTGGAGACCGTCGACCGGTTGCTCGGCCCGGACGTGGCCAGGGAGTTCATCAACCTGGAGGACGCCGTCGCGGGCGACCCGGCCGGGCCGGCCTTCCGGGCCATGGCGGACGCCCTGCAGGCCGAGGACCCGGGCGGCCACGCCGTTCCGTACCTGATGTCGGGCGGTACGGACGCCAAGACGTTCAACCGGCTGGGCATCGTCTGCTACGGCTTCGCGCCGCTGCTGCTGGGCAGCGGGCTGAGCTACCAGCAGATGTTCCACGGCGTCGACGAGCGGGTGCCCGTCGCCGGGCTGGAGTTCGGCGTCCGGGTACTGGACCGCTTCCTCGGCTCGTACTGACCGCCCGGCCCGGGGGCCCGCCCGGCCCCGGGGCTCCCGCGCGCGGGTCGGGTCAGCGCGGCGCCCGGTGGGTGGCCGGGCGGCCGAGCTGCTGGCGGGCGCTCCGGGCGGCGGTGAGCTGGCGCACCAGCTGCTGGAGGGAGACCACGGCGGTGACCGGAGGCAGCCCGGCGACGATGACGGCGGGAAGGGTCCGGGCGGCGTCCGCCACGCACAGCCCGGTCGCGAGCGCGGAGAACGCGACGACCACGACCCAGGAGTGCAGCGGCGGGCGCCCGTGGAGGGCGGCCCGCAGGACCGACAGGCAGCCGGCCAGCCAGGGCCCGTAGAGGACGACCGGCCACAGCTGCGACAGGCCGCGCGGCACCCGGGACAGCGCCAGCTCCCGCAGCGGGTGGTAGGAGAGCGCCCAGCCGAGCACGCAGACCGCGGTGACCGTCACCGCGGTCAGCACGCCGAACGTCGAGCTGATCCGGTCGGACCAGCCCGGCGCGGGCGGCCGGGTCCGCCTCCGGTGCCGGGAGACGGGCGGGTCGGCCGGCCCGGCCACGCGGGGCGCGGCCTGGGTGACGGGCGCGCGCTGGGCCGGCACGAACCCGCCCTCGGCAGTCCGCCCGTCACCCGGCACGCCGACGGGCGGGGACAGCGGCGGACCGGCGTAGGAGAAGCCGACGCCGTGGGCGAGGCTCTCGCCGCACCAGTCGCCGGGGACGAAGACCCCGTCGTGGACCGGGCCGTGGGTCCCGTCGAGGAGCGGGCCGTGGGTCCCGTCGTGGAGCGGGCCGTGGGCCGAGGGCCACGGCTCGCCGCCCGCCTCGCCGTAGCCGTGGGCCGGGTAGGAGGCGAGCAGGCCGTTCATCGGGTCGTACACGGCACACCCCCCGCCCGGTCGCCGGGTAGGGACTCGGCCCGTCCCGGCGCGCCGCCAGCGGCCGGGGGCCCGATCCGTGCGGCGAACTCCCGCTCGAGGTGGCGGATCTTGCGCATCAGGTCGGCCAGCAGCCGCGAGGTGTGGCGCAGGACGACCCGCTCGCCGTTGCACACCAGGTAGCCGGTGTGGACGTCCCCGACGGCATTGCGCCGGTCGGGGACGAAGAGCCAGTTGCCGAGCGCGGCGACCGGCTCCCGCTCGGGGGGTGATGAGGCGTAGGGGTGGCAGGTTGGGATCACGGTTAATGAACGAAGCCTGCCGCGGGCAGGTTCGGCGGCGTTCGGGTTCCCTTTCATATTCGGTTCCGGTCACGCTCCCCGGAATTACCCGGGGTGGCGCGACGGGGTGGGTGTTTTCTGTCCGCCGCCCGGTGTGGCCGAAAATGCCCGGGGTCGGGTAATCCCATACTCAGCATCCGCGACGCTCGCCGAAAATCCCCATCGCGCACGCTTCTGGAGAAACGTTACTTCGATTTGATCATCCAGCTCCCGTGCTATATTTCCCGCTTGCCTTCGGCATATTCACTGCCGCAGGACATCGGCCGAGCCCATCGGGAGGAATCGTGATCAGTCCGGAGGAATACCGGGAGGCGCTCGATCTCCAACGCAAGGGATGGTCGATTGCCAGGATTTCCCGACAGCTGGGGCGCGACCGAAAAACGGTGAGATCGTATCTTTCCGGGAAACGCGCCCCGGGCCCCAGAATTCCTTCCGGTGACGATTTCCTCCGCTTCCTGCCGTACTGCCGCCGGCGTCTGACGGAGGATCCGCACCTCGCCGGGACCGTCCTGTACGCCGAGCTCGTCGGGCTGGGATACCCGGGCGCCTACTCGACCTTCACCCGCGCGCTGCGCAGCCACGACGCCCGACCGCCCTGCGGGCAGTGCCGGGACGCGGGCGACGCCGAAAGCGGTGCGTCCGCCGCGGCGCAGCCCGCCGGGCGGATCCGCTTCACCTGGCTGAGACTTCCCGACCCCCCGTCGGCCTGGGGCTGCGGGGACCGGGCACAGCTGCTGCTGGGCTCGCTCGGCCCCTCCGGCCGCTGGCGCGGGGCACTGGCGCAGGGCGAAGGCCTGCCCCACCTGGTCGAGGCGATGGACCAGGTGATGAGACGGCTGGGCGGCACCGCCGGCCGCTGGTGCTTCGACCGGCTGCCGGACCCGTGCCGCGCCCCGGACGGCCGGGTGACGCCCGAATTCCGGCGGGTGGCCCGGTACTACGGCGCCCAGCTGGAGATCCGCCCGCAGGACGGCGCCCCGCCGCCGGCCGGCGGGGGTCCCGGCCGGGCCGCCCGGTCGTGGTGGAGCGCGGTCACGGACGGCACCTCCCTCCCGGACGCCCAGGACGCCCTGGACCGGATCGCGGAGCGGATGGACCACCACCGGGGCCGGGACGGTGCCCAGCCGGGCGTCCGGGACGACCCGCGCCCGCGGGCCGACCCGCTCCGCGCGCTTCCCGCCGCACCGTTCCCGCTGTGGATCCGGACCCGGCGGACCGTCACCGCCCAGGGGCTGGTGCCCTTCGGCGGGAACCACTACGCGGTGGCGCACCACCTGGCCGGCGCCGTCCTGGTGGTCGGCCGGCGCATCGACCAGTCCCACCTGTCCATCGCCACCACCGCCGGGGCCGTGCTCGCCCGGTACCCGCTCGCCCCGGCGGGGGCGGGACGGACCGTCGTGGAACGCAGGAGCGTCGTCCTGGAGCGGCGCCCGGTCCCGAACGCGGAGGTCCCGCCCTGCCGCAGGAGCACGCCGCGCCCGCCGTCCGAGGAGGCGCTGGCGGAGGCGGCCGCCCTACGCGCCCAGACCGCGGGCCGGCCCGCCTGCCGGCTCCGGAACGCGCCGGGCAACCCGGCCGGCCGGGTGCCGCCCCCCAGGGAGGGCACGGCCGACGGCGGCAGGGCCTGACCCCCCGGGTGCCGGGTGCCGGGTGCCGGCTCCGGCGATGGCTCCGGGTCCGGTGCTGGTTCCGGTCCGGCCGAATGTCCGCCGTGCGACCGGCAATTCAGCGGCCGGACCGGATGGCCGACCGGGAATGCGAGGGAATCCGGCGGTGAGTTCCGCGTCCGGGAATGGCGGGCCGTCGAGGTGTCGGGGCGAATCCTGCCGTGACGCCGGCGCGCAGCGCCGGACCCGCGGGCCCCTCCCCGGCGCCCGCCGCTTGCCAGGGCGGTCGCGATCACTCGTTGGGGTGAACCCCGGAAGGATCGGACGCATACCGAGCGATTCGGCTCTACGGTATCCGCACGTATCCGAACCGGTGGGGCGGGGTGGGGGAGTTGGCGAGCGGCGACAGCGGACCTCGGGCGATGCAGCCTGCCCAGGCGGGCCCGGGCCCGTCCGGCCGTCCGGCCCCACCCGTCCCACCTACCCGCCCGTCCCCGCCGGCCGCACCCGCGCCGGCGGCGAGGCCCGCGCCGCCGAGGCCACCGGCGCGCCCGGTCGAGCCGGCCCCACCGGGGCCGGATCCGGTCCTGCGGGTGCCGTCCCGCCCACCCGGCCGCACGTCCGGCCGGCCCGGCCGCCGGGCCACGGCGGCGCGGCGGCCACCGGACGGCACCCTGGTCGAGGAGATGACGGTCGATCTGGACGCGGGCCGGGTCGCCCTGCTGACTGCGCAGGGCCCGCCGGTCCGCGGCGACATCGACACCGACCTCCAGCCCGGGGGCTACACGCTCACCGTCGACCGGGAGCGCCGGCAGTGGGTCTTCGGCCGCGGACAGGTCCGCACCGGGCTGCGGTTCGGCATCACGCTGGACACCGCCGAGCCGTTCGCCCTCACCTACCCCGCCGCCTTCCCGCTCACCGTGCACCGAGGCTTCCCGCCCCGCGGCGCCGAGGCACTCCCGGCCGTCCGCGCCCGGCTGCGCGGCGCCGTCGCCGACCGGCGCTGGGGCGACGCGTACGGGGTGCTGGACCTGCTGCCCGCGGTCGACCTCTACGACCTGCTCGACGCCGTGTGGCTGGACGACCCCGGGGTGGTCAACGAACTGCTGCTGCGGTTCGGGGAGGTCCCGGCCGCGGCGCAGTACGACCGGCTGCTGATCGTCCGGGCGCTGGAGAGCTTCGCGGTGAAGCCGGAGAAGCTCCGGGCGGACGCGTTCGACGCCTGCTACGTCCACCCCGCCTCGTTCGCCCGGGACGCCGAGCGCGAGCGGGCCGGGCTCTCCACCCTCCAACTGGTCTTCACCTACGACCTGGTGCCGGCCCGCGCGATCCGCCTGCACGCCGACGACATCCTCGACACCACCGGTGTGCCGCCCGACCCGCCCCGGTACGGCGCGGGGGAGTTGCTCCACCCCGCCTGGTACGGCCGGAGCAGCACGCCCCGGATGTGGGAGGCGAAACGCGCCAAGATCGCCGAGGTCGAGGCGCAGAACGCCGAGTTCTTCACCACCGCCTATGCCGCCGTCGAGACGACCACCAACCTGGTGCTGCTCGCCGGCTCGCTGCTGACCAGTACCGTCCCGGCGGCCGCCGGCGGCGCCCGCCGATTCGGGAACCGCCCGGTCAGCGACACGCTGGCCGACCAACCGGGCCGCTGGATGCCGGACTTCGAGGGGGGCACCAACATGACCAAGGAGGCCGCCGCGTACCAGAGCCGGGTCTGCCACGCCGACCCCGGCCTCGGCTACTACCGCAACGGCGTCCAGTTCGACGGCTACGACAGAGGTGCGCTGATCGACGCCAAGTTCTACCGGGACGAGAGCGGTATGGCCCAGGCCCTGGTCAAGGAGAGCTACTGGGCCGGCTGGAAGGCGCTGGAGACCGCGACCCGGCAGCTGGAGGCCGCCCAGGGGATCCAGGTCGAGTGGCGGGTCGCGGGCAAGGCGGCGACCGACAAACTCACCGAACTCTTCAAGACCCACCAGCTGCCGATCAAGGTCGTCCACGTCCCCTGACCCCTGGCCCGTCACCTGCGACCTCTGACCCGTGACCTCTGACCTCTGACCTCTGACACCTGGCCCGGCCCGCCCGGCGGCTCCCACCCCGTCCGCCAGCTCGCCGGACGGGCCGGCCCGCCACCCGCAAGTCCGTCAGTCCGCCGGCCCACCGGTGCCGCCGGATCCGAGGAGGGACCCTCCGTGCCGACCAACAAGCGGATCACCGACCTCAGCGACTACACCTCCGTCCTGCCGTACGCCAGCGAGATGTTCGGCATCTACCAGCCGATGCTCGGCTGGCGCTCCCGCCGCCGTCTCGACCGGCTCGCCACCGGTACGGCCGGCGAGCGGCAGGACCGGCTGCTCGGGCTGCGCCGCCAGTTCGAGGGCCGGGCCGACGTCGTGTTCAACGCCGACGACCAGATCGTGTCCGGCCGGGTCGACCCCGGCCTGCCGCGCACCCTGGCCCCGCGCTCCGCGGCCGACGGCGCCCGGGTGCTCACCGCCCTCGCCGAGCGGCTGCGCCGCCTGGAGTCGGCGCCCTGCGGGGACGACTGGCGCAGCGTCGTCAACGAGCGCGAACTCACCGACCTGCTCAACGGCGGCGTCTACCAGGCCTACCGGGACGAGTACCAGCACGCCTGGCAGGATGGCCACAGCGGCGAGGGCTTCGACGCGGCCCGGCTGAAGGACGCGGTGACCGCGCGGCTGCGCGAGGAGTCGGCCGTCGCCGGGCTGCTGGTCGACCTCGCCGACCGCGGCCGCTATCAGGAGCTGAAGGACCTCTTCTACGCCACCAGACCGGGCGCGGAGGTCCTCGACCTCGCCCTCGCCGGGCCGGACGACACCTACCGCGACCCCTACCTGGACTTCGACCCGACCAAGCAGATCAGCGACGTCACGCTGTCGCCGATCGGGATCGTCCACCTGTTCCGCCAGTACTTCTTCGAGCTGGACACCTTCCTCGGCACCCCGGTCGGGCACGTCTGGCTGAGCCCAGGCTCGTCGGTGGAGCTGATCGAGGTGTCCACCCGGCGGTCGCTGGTCGAGAAGACCATCGAGACGGCGCTGGAGACCACGTCGAAGTCCGAGCGCGCCACCACGGAGGAGGAGGAGATCAGCGACGCGGTCAAACAGGACAACCGCGACGACATGAAGCTCGGCTTCTCCAGCACCGTCAACCAGAGCTGGGGCACCGGCAACGCCACCGCCACCGGCAGCCTCAACCTCGACAAGACCCAGCAGACCGCCCGCGAGCAGGGCCACAAGCGGATGCGGCAGCAGAGCGAGAAGCTGTCCACCGAGATCCGGCAGAACTTCAAGTCGACCTTCAAGACGGTCACCGAGACGCTCGACTCCTCCAGCAAGCGCTACGTCCTCGCGAACACCACGCCCGCGCTGGTCAACTACGAGCTGCGGCGCAAGATGCGGCAGGTCGGCGTGCAGATCCAGGACATCGGCAGCTACCTGTGCTGGGAGACCTTCGTCGACGACCCCGGCAAGGACCTGGCGCTGCCGCACCTCGTGCACATCGCCAAGCCCGCGGACCTGGTCCTGGTACCGAACCCCAAGCTCACACCGATGCCGCCCAGGACGCTGACCATCGGCTTCAGCGGCGAGGCGGTGTGGAACTTCCCCGACAACTCCCGCCAGAACCAGTCCGGCCACGCCGAGACCCGCTACCGCTTCGTGCCGCTCGCCACCCTCGACATCCCGGGGGTGCCGAACGGCTACGAGATCGCCTACGACGTGCAGGACCCGTTCCTGGCCATCGACAAGACCGTGGTGGCCGCCGAGGACGACGAGTCCTGGGGAGCGGCGAACTGGGCCTTCCTGGGCATGATCACCCCCGATGCCAAACGCATCATGGTCGGGGTCAGCACCGCCCCGGGCGGCCTGGCCTGGGACGACCGGATCACGTTCAAGGTCTCCGGGGCCGTCACCTGCCGGCTGCTGCCCGCCGCCGAGGCCGAGATCAACGCCGCCAACCAGGCCCTGGTCAGTGCCAAGCTCGCCGCAGACGAGGAGAACAAGCGCAAGCTGGAGCAGGCCTACCTGGACGCGGTGCACGAGCGGGTCACCCTGGCCAGCAAGATCGAGAAGCGCCGGTTCGAACACCTCCGTGAGGAGGAGCGCACCATCGTGCACCGCAGCCTGATCCGCGCCCTGATGAGCGAGCGCCTCTACAACGACACGCCCGACACCACCGCGGGCCACCGCACCCGGCACGTCCTGTCCGAGCTGATCAACTCGATCTTCGACATCGAGAAGATGCTCTACTTCGTCGCCCCCGAGTGGTGGAAGCCCCGCCGCCCGGCGGCCCTCGCCCTCGCCGGCCGGCCGCTGCCCGAATCGATCGAGGGCACCACGGTCGAGTGGGCCGACGACCGGGCCCACGGCAAGTACTTCATCACCGACGCCTCCGCCCCGGCCACACTCGGCAGCTCACTCGGCTGGCTGCTCCAACTGGACGGCGACGAGCTGCGCAACGCGTTCCTCAACGCGCCCTGGGTCAAGGCCGTGCTGCCGATCCGGCCCGGGAAGGAGGAGGCGGCGGTCAACTGGCTGCGCCACGTGGGTGTCGAGGGCACCGACGGGCTGGACGCCGCGTACTCGGCACCGCCCGCGGAGCTGGCGGCCATCCGGACCAGGCTGCTGCTGCACGACCCGCACGACCCGGTGCGCGGGCACGCCGAGGTCACCATCGAGGACGCCGTCCGCGACCTGTGCCACACGGTCGCCGACAAGCACATCGCGGCCGCCACCACCGGGCGCTACCCCAAGGAGGAGCCCGACGACGACAACCGGGTGACCGCGACGCCCGTGGAGCGGGTCTTCGAGCACGGCTTCTACCCGCTCCAGGGCGGTTTCAAGGCCAGGACCGAGGGCAGCTTCGAGGTCTGCAGCCAGTGGATCGAGGTGCTCCCGACCGACCAGGTCGTCCCCGTGGAGGTGTCCTACGACCCGAAGACCGGCCGCCAGAAGTAGGGCCGCCCGGGCGTTCGTCGGCGCCCGGCGTGCGTCCGCGCCCGTCGCCGGACCGGTGCGGGCGGACGCCGGCCCGGCCTTGTCGGCGCGGGCAGCGGCGGTGCGAAAAATGAGTTGCCCACGGCCCGTCATCTCGACCACGATCGCCCTCATGGACATGTAACGGCTGCCACGAAGCATCAACCGACCGGTCGCGCGGGCGACCTCGGAGCCTGACGAACCGGCCCCGAGGCGCCCTGCCGCGCCCTCGTGTGCATTCGTCAGATCCGGGAGCCGCAGCCCGTGCTGCGCGAGCTCCTGCTGAGTCCTGAGAGCAATCACCTGATGAATACCGACCGCAAGGCCCGGTGGGCCGTGCGTCAGTCCGCCCTGCCCACCATCGTCCGCCCCTGCCCGGACTGCTCCGGCACGCGGCACCGCCCCTCGGGCAAGATCCGTGTCAACGCGAACGGCAAACTGCTCGACGTCTGGCTCCTGCTGAGCTGTGCGGCCTGTGACCGCACCTCGAAGGTGCCCGTCCACGAACGCGTCCACGTCTCCACGCTGGAGCCGGCCCGCCGGGTGGCGTACGAGACCAACGATCCGGCCGTGGTACGGGAGCTGACGATCAGTAGGTCACTCGCCGCGCGGAACGGTTACCGCCTCGACTGGACGGGCACCTGGGAGCTGGAGACCCGTACGCCGCTGTACGCGCTCGACGACCCGGCGCCGCTCGAGGTCCAGGTCGGCTTCGAACTGCCCGCGCCGGTGCGGGTGGAACGGCTGCTCGCGCTCGGCCTCGGGCTCAGCCGGGCCGCGATCCGGCGGCTGGTCGAGGAGGGGTGCATCCACCTGCCGATGGCCCTGGACGCCAAGGCGCACCAGGACTTCGAGCTGACCATCCACGGCCCGGGTGCCGTCGAGGCGGCGAAGCAGTCGAAGCTGCCGGCCGCTCCGAGCGGTGCCCGCACCGTCCTCGGGCAGGCCGGGGTCTCCGGTCCGCCGCAGCAGCTGCCGCGCCGGGCGGCGGCCACGGCCGGCGCGTAGCGGCGGGACAGCAGGGTCTCCCGGCCACCCAGCGGCGCGCGCCCCTCGGCGCGGCGCCGTCGGGTGGCCGGGAGGCCCGGTGACGGCAAGCGGCGCCGCTTGCCGACTGTTTCAGAAGGGGGGCCCCCGGCGGCTGCTCGGGCGGCGGCACGGACCTCCTCGGTCGACAGCCCCGCCTGGTCGCAGAGCGTGGCGAGGTCGAAGTAGATCCGCTCGCCCGCCATCCGGCCGTTCCTGAACGGTGCGACGTTCGCGAACGGCACCACGAACGAGCCCCCACCCGGTGGGAGGCCGAGCCACCTGCCGGTGTTGGTGCCGCGCAGCTCGCCCCACACGGCGATCACGTCCTCACCGAAGCTCATGCCCTGGTCGACCGGCACGATGTCCGGAAAGGCGGTGAAGAACCCCTCGTACGCGGCACGGGTGGCCGCCTTGCCCTCGACCCGGCGCCCGAGGGCCACCGTCTCGAAGAAGCAGTCGTCGGCGAAGGTCGCAAGCACAGCATCGAAGTCGCGGGCCTTCTCCGCCTCGCGGTGGACTTCGAAGAGATGCAGCATCTGGTCACGTTCCATGCGGAGGTTCTCCCTTCGAGCCGGGTCCACCCAACGCTGCGGACCCGGCCGTCAGCCGATCGGCCCTCCAACTGCTCCGCGGGACGGCTGGTGCGGTGGGTGCGTGCGTGTGTCAGGGTTCAGCGGGCGCTGCCGAGGTCGCGGTCGGCGTCGGTGCCCTCGAGCATGAGGGTGGTCTCCTCGATGCGGCGGAAGCGGCCGTCGGGGGCGTACTCGGCGAAGAGGTAGACCTCCATGCGGACGGTGGAGCCGTCGGTCTTGGTGACGGTCATGGTGTGGCGGTCGGCGTAGCGGTCGCCGTCGGTGAGCTCGTCGTGGACCTCGACGGAGCCGCCGGCGACGACGGCGCGCAGGTGGGCGATGTGGGCGAGGAACTCGGTGCGGTCGGCCCACTCGCCGTCGGTGCGCTGGCGGTAATCGGGGGCGAAGTGCCGCTCGGCGGCCTCCTCCAGGGGCAGGCCCGGGGTGAGCAGCAGGTCGGTGAGGGCGGTGCGGACGTCGGCGCGGGCGTCGGTGCGGGCGTCGGTGCGGTTCATGGGGGTTCCTCCGGGAGGGTGAAGTCGTGGCCCGCACGACGGGCCGTGCGGGGTATTGCGTGCTTCGAGCACGCTTATGACTGTAGCGGAAAAGCGTGCGCGATGCACGCTAATCTGCCGTGGTGAACAACTCGACAGGCCACGACATCGCCCATGCACTCGGACTGCTCCTGCGGCGCAGCACCCGCACGCGCCTGCACGCCCGGCTGACCGAGGGGCTCGGGGAGGAGGTCGACGAACTCACCTACCCGCTGCTCAGCGGCCTGGCCCGCACCGGCCCGTGCAGCGCCGCCGACCTCGGCCGCGACATCGAACTCGACCGCACCACCGTCACCCGCCGCGCCGACCGCCTGGAGCGGGCCGGCCTGCTGCGCCGCGAACCCGACCCCGCCGACGGTCGCGCCACCCTCCTGGCCCTCACCGACCACGGGCACGGCACCGTCGCCGTCACCCGGCAGCGCCTCGCGGCGGCCATCGAGACCTCGCTCGCCGCCTGGCCGCAGGCCGATGCCCGGACCTTCGCCCGACTCCTCCTGCGCTTCGCCGACGAGGGCCCCTTCACCCCCGTCACCCCCGGCAGACCCCGACCGCACTGACGGCCCCTGGCCTACCGGATCGCCGCCGAGGTGTTCCGGGAGGCGGCCGAGGCCGGGGGCCGGGGTTAGCCTCGGGTCGGCCGGGCGGGGCTGCCCGGTCCCGTTTTCTCCGCCGCGGGCGCGACGGTGACGGTGCACAGGCGTTTGGTGGCCCGGGTCAGGGCGACGTACAGGTCGCGCTCGCCGCCCGGGCGGGCGGCGGTGATCCCGTCCGGGTCGACGACGACGGCGGAGTCGAACTCCAGGCCGCGCGCCTGGGCGGCCGGTACCAGCCGGGCGTACCGCTCGACCCCCGCGTCCGCGAGTTGCTGCGCCCTGCCGTCGGCGCAGATCACCCCGATCAGCTCGCCCGGGTACGCGGCCTCCTGCTCCTGCAGCTCCCGCACGAGCGCGTCGAGCAGCAACCCGGGCGTGGTGGGCAGCGTCCGCGGCGGCTCGCCGTGGCGGATCGAGCGGATCGCCGGCCGGTCCGGGGTGATCCGGGCGAGCAGGTCCTGCGTGGCGGCGAGGATCTCCTGCGTGGTCCGGTAGCTGACGGTCAGGGTGCGCAGGTCGAAGCGGCGTCCGAGGTGCGGGCCGAGGGCCTCGTCCCAGTCCCGGGCCACCGCCGCCGGGCCTGCCTGGGCGAAGTCGCCGACCAGCGTCATCGACCGGCCGGGGCAGCGGCGCAGGACCATCCGCCACTGCATGGCCGTCAGCTCCTGCGCCTCGTCGACGACGACGTGCCCGAAGGTGCGCTCCGGCGGGCCGTCGACCAGGCTCGCCGCCTCGTCGAGCAGCGGGACGTCCGCGTCGGTCCACGGCGCGGTGGGTGCCCGCCGTGGCAGCTCCCGCTGCGGGTCGTCCGCGGTCTGCGGCAGGTGGGCGGCGCGCGCGGCACCGTCCGCCAGGAGGTCCCGGACCACGTCGCCGGGCGTCAGCCGCGGCCACAGGTCCTCGACGGCCAGGTCGAGCGCGGCATCGTCCAGGAGTCCGGCCCGGACGGCGTCGGCGTCGAACTCGTCGGCGCCGGTGGCGGGGGTGTCGTCGAGACCGAGGCTGCGCAGGCCCGCCGCGGCGAGCCGGTCGAGGTCGAGGCCGGTCAGCAGGGCGACCTGCGCGTCGATCTCCTCGAGCGCCTCGGCGCCGCTGCCGGCGAGCTCCCGCACGAGGGCGTCCACCAGCAGCTCCTTGAACAGCCGGCGCGCCGGGTTGTGCGCGAGTCCGCTGCCACGGGCGGACTCCCGGGCCTGTGCGACCTCGCCGTCCGGCAGCTCGACCCACTCCCGGCCGACCCGGATCCGGAACGCGCCGCCCGGGGCCTGCCGGGAGCGGACCAGCGCGGCCAGCGCGTCGGCCAGCTCTGCGCCGCCCTTGAGCCGCGCCGCCGCGCCGCCGTCCACGTCGGCTTCCACGGTGCGCGGTGCGACGCCGGCCAGGTCCTCACAGGTCGACAGGACCACGTCGTTCTCGCCGAGCGAGGGCAGGACCTGGCCGATGTACTCGAGGAACCGGGCGTTCGGCCCGAGGACCAGCACGCCGCGCTCGGCCGCCTTCGGGAAGGCGTACAGCACGTACGCGGCGCGGTGCAGCGCCACCACGGTCTTTCCGGTGCCGGGGCCGCCCTGGACGACGGTCACCCCGCGGTGCGGCGACCGGACGATCGCGTCCTGCTCGGCCTGCAGCGTGGCGACCGCCGCACCCATCCGGCCCGTCCGCCGTGCCCGCAGCGCCGCCGTCAGCGGACCGTCGCCGACGACGTCCTGCCCGGTGGGCGCGCCGCCGTCGAGCAGTTCGTCGCTCACCCCCACCACCGCGCGGCCCGCCAGCCGGAGATGGCGGCGGCGCCGCAGCCCCATCGGATGAACGGGCGTCGCCTCGTAGAACGCCCGCGCTGCCTCGGCCCGCCAGTCCACCAGCACCGGGAGCTCGTCCGCCTCCCGCTGCAGCCCGAGCCGCCCGATCCGCAGGACGGTCCCGTCCGCGCGGTCGATCCGCCCGAAGACCAGTCCGTCCTCGGCCCCCTCCAACCGGCGGACCTCACCCGCCAGCCGCCCCGCCGCCAGCTCCCGCTCGTACGCCCTGCCCGTACCGTCCGGCGGCGACGCCAGCACGCGCGCCAACTGCTCCCGCACCCCGGCCAGCCGCTCGTCGAACAGCTCGCCGATGACGGCCACCTGAGCGCTCTCCCGTGCCGTCTCGCGTGCGGCAGCGTCATTGTTCCGGGACAAGATCGGGCCCCCTCGGTTCGCCTCACCCATAAGTCGAGCCGTCACTATGCAGACGCGTTCCGGAAAAGTAAATATTGACCGGACGAGGGGAGATGTGGCCTCTGCCGAACCATCTCGCCGCCATCTCGCCGCAGAAGGCGGCCAGTTGGACGGTCCGCAGCAGGTCGCCCGCCTCGTGCGGTGGCGGCTGCGGACCCCGGCCCTCGTCGGACCGGATGCGCGCGGGGAAGGACGGATCCCCGCGGACGGGCGGGGCCCGTACGATGTGATCATGAAATGGGTGGGAGTGCGTACGGCGGCGGCCGGGGCTGCCGTGCTGATGGCGGGGGCACTGACGGGCTGCGGCGGCGACGGCTCACCGTCGGGGGCGGGGGCGCCGTCGGCGGCAGGGACGGCCGGCAGCGCCGCGCCGGGCTCGCTGCGGCTGTCCGCCCCGGACTCGCTGCCCGGCGGCTACCGCGCGCAGGGCCCGGCCGACGTCCTGACCGACCCGCCGACGGGACCGCTGCCGCCCGGCTACGCCGCCTTCGACGGCAGTCTCAAGGCCAGGTACACCGACGACTCCGGCGGGATCCTGACCATCGGCGGCGCCTGGGGCACCATCACCGACCCCGCCGCGGTGGCCTCCTCCGCGATTTCCGCGATGCTCGCCCCGCGGGAGACGTGGACGGAGCCGATGACGGACGTGGACGCCCGGGACCCGCGCGATCCGCAGGGCCTCCTCAAGTGCGGGGTCTCGACCGGATCGTTCCTCGTGATCTCCGTGTGCCTGTGGGCCGACCGGTACACCGCGGGTTCGGTGGCCTTCCCCGCCTCGGTCGAAGGGCAACCGGCCGCGATCGACCGGGCCGGGGCCGCCGACCGGACCCGCCGGATCCGCGACGCGATGACGGTCGCCGGGTAGCCGCCGCGTCGAGCCTTCGTGCCACGGCTTGCGCGAAAGCCCGAGCGGCCGCGCCCGGTGGACCCCGCCGGGGCGAAATCCCTTTGCCCGGCCGTCCCGTGCGGTCCGACACTGGGCCCATGCTCGGATTCGTCAGGACCGACAACGAAGCCCTCGTCGCATGCCTGGGCGACCCGCAGCGCGCCGTAGCGGCCTACCGGGAGCTGCTGCGGCGCGGGGAGGACGCGCGCGGCGCCATCCGCGCCGGCCTGTCCCACAGCGGCGCGGCCGTACGAGAAGGCTGCTGCCGACTCCTGGACCACCTGGTCGACACCGAGTCCATGGGCCTGCTCGTCGCCATGGCCGACGATCCCGACGCGCAGGTCAGGATCGCCGCGTTCCACGCCCTGGCCTGCGACCGGTGCAAGGGGGACACCTGCGCACCCGGCGCCGACCGGGTCCTCGAACCCGCACTGCGGCACCTGGCCGCCGACCCCCACCCGCGGGCGCGGGCCATGGCAGCCGAACTCGTTGGCAAGTTCGCCCATACCGATGCCCGGGCCCTCGCCGCCCTGCGGGCGTCCAGCGTGCAGGACCCGAGCCCGGCCGTCCGGAAGAAGGCGGGCTGGTTCATCCCGGGAGGGGCCATCTACGAACGGACCGCCCTCCGCCCACCCCGGTAGCCGGACGGCGGCTTCGGGGAGCCGCCCAGGGCACCGGCACCAGCACCGGCACCGGCACCAGCACCAGCACCGCCGTCCGGCGCCGGGACACCACGGACCGTGACGCACCCCCAGGGGACCCGTCGTCAGCGGCCGCCTCCGCCGGGGCGACTCGCGCGGCCGCACCGGGTGGCGGAGCGCTCGCGGTTCGCCCCGCCGTGGCGGAGGGTGGGTCGGGGGTCGGGGCGGCGGCGGAGGGACGGACGAGGTGCGCAGGGGAACTGGCCGAGGACGGCGGGCGGCGGCCGTGGTGTCGGGCGGGCTGGTGCTGCTGGTGATCGGTACGGCCGCCGGGCCGCCGGCCGCCGCGGGGCCGGGTGGCGGAAGCGGGCGGCCGGGTGCGCCGGTGGCGGTGGTGGACCAGGCGTCCCGCCGGGTGCTGGTCCTGCACAGCGCCGACGAACTGATGGCCTACCACGGCCCCGATCACCTCCCGGTGGTGTGGTCGTGGACCGCCGACCGCGACACCCGGCTCGCCGACCTGTCACCGGCCCGCAGCTGGTCCTCGCCCACCGAGGCCAAGAGCCGCGTCCGCGGCGGCCGCCGCTACCTGCTGACCACCGCCTCGGGCGGCCTGGCGGCCGTCGTCGACCTTGCCACCGGCACCCCGGTCTGGGCCGTCGACACCGGCCCCGTCGCGAACCCGCACACTGCCGAACTCCTCCCGGACGGCAATGTGGCCGTCGCGGCCAGCACTGGCGGCTGGGTACGGGTGTACACCGCCTCCCAGGGCCCGCGCAGCACCGCCCATGCCGAGTACCCGCTGCCGGGGGCGCACGGGGTGCACCGCGACGCCGGGACCGGCCTGCTGTGGACCGTGGGGGACGACACCCTGACCGCCCTGCGGGTCGGCGGCACCGCCGCCGCCCCGGTCCTCACCCCCGAACGGACCCTGGCACTCCCCGAACCCGGAGGTCACGACCTCGCCCCGGTGCTCGCCGCGCCCGGGCAGCTCTGGATCAGTACCGCCGGCCACCTGTGGCGGTTCGACCCGTCCCGCGACCGGTTCGAAGCCGTTCCCGTCACCCCGCAGGACTCGGCCCGCGACGTGAAGAGCGTGGGTGACGAGCCAGGGACGGGACGCCTGCTGACCACGGCACCCGACCACGCCGGGCCCTGCACCTGGTGCACCTCCGTCCTCACCTTCCACCGCCCGGACGGCGTCCGGCGGCTGGAAGGCACCCACCTGTACAAGGCCCGCTGGTGGACGGAGTGCCGACCCGGGGAGGTCAGAGCCAGCCGAGGGAGCCGAAGACGGCCAGCGCGGCGGCGTCGAGGGCGAACAGGGCCCCGACCGTGACGGCCTTGGTGCGCAGCCGGGGCAGGTCGTGGACGCGGAAGCAGACCAGGAAGAACGGCAGGTAGCCGACCAGCCAGATGAGCACCGGGCAGCCGGCCTGCCACCAGGGCCAGTCCCAGGTCAGCAGACCGGCCCGGTGCAGGAAGAGCTCCACGCCGACCGCGAGCGCCGAGTTCAGCCCGGCCAGGAGCCAGCGGTTGGGGATGCCCGCGATGCGCAGGGCCGGGTCGGACGGCAGGAGTTTGACGGCGACCACACCCATGATCGCGAACATCAGGCAGATCTCGATGTTGAGGCCGACCAGGATCCGGTAGGCGCTGGCGCCGCCGGCGCCCCAGACCGGCGCCCGGCCCGTGGCGTGCAGGACCAGGGCGTTCCAGATCTCGTTGAACCAGTCCATGCCCCACAGCGCGAGCCCGGCCAGGACGGTGCTCCAGTCCCGCCGCTGGACCTCGGCGGCGTACACGTACAGGACCAGGAGCAGCAGCGGTATGACGTACCACTGGAACTGGGACGGATCCCTGAGGTGTTCGAGGGCCTGGCGGGCGTGGTCGGTCATCGCGGTCTCCGTGGGCGGGGTGGGTGGGGGGACGGCACGGGGTTCAGCACGACCGGCCGCGGTCCTGCCCGGCGGCCGCGGGGCCTCCCGTGCCGGCCGTGACGAGGGCGAGGTACTGCTGCGCCAGACGGTGGCAGTCGCCGGGCCAGCGGGCGGAGAGGTAGGCGCCGTCCCGCACGGTGAATCCGCGGCGCAGCCGGCGGGGGCCGTCGCGCAGCGGCAGGACCGGCCCGGGGGCGAAGTCGGCGGGGTCGGCGAGCGCCGCGGTGACCTCGTCCTGCACGGTGGTGGGATAGGTGCGGTAGTAGTCGCCGAGGCGCAGCCGGGTCAGCTGCCAGGCCGTCAGTTCCATCCGGGACGTCAGCGCGGTGGTGCGCCGGCCGTGCAGGACGGAGCGGCCGGTGCCCGGGTCGACGGCGCGGGCCAGCAGCAGCACGCCGTGGCAGACCGCGCCGACCGGGATCGCCCGGCTCATCGCGTCGGCGGCGATCCGCTGGGCGAGGCTGCTCTCGAGGAGACTGCGGACCCGGGGCGCGTGGCCGCCCGGGACGAACAGCGCGGTGAGCGCCGAGGGGTCCACCTCACCGTACGACAGCGGCGCGCCGAAACGCGGGTCGCGGGTCATCCGCCGGTACGCGG
This sequence comes from Kitasatospora sp. NEAU-CNBT7, assembly GCF_057220535.1. NCBI lineage: Bacteria > Bacillati > Actinomycetota > Actinomycetes > Kitasatosporales > Streptomycetaceae > Kitasatospora > Kitasatospora sp. NEAU-CNBT7. Next base: position 352,183 of record NZ_JBXQQB010000002.1, read on the forward strand.
CCAGCGGACCGCCACGGGTCATCAGCCACGGCGAGAGCCAGGAGAACCCCTGCTCGGTGAGCCGCCGGTCGGCGTGCGCGGGGCGGCCGTCGGGCGTCGCGAAGCGCACGTCGAACCCCGCGTCGTGCAGCGCCGCCCACGGGAGCGCGGCCTCGGTGGGATCGTAGTCGGCCTCGGGCAGCAGGAAGAGGATCACAGGGGTTCTCCGGGGTACGGGCGCGCCGGGGCGCGCTCGCGGCGGCCCGGCCGCGGGCAGGGTGGCACCGACCGTAGGGGAACCCGGGCGCGGTGTCGTTGATCCGCGCGGACCGGTTGTTGACCGCAGGTGCGCGTGATCACGGCCCCCGGGCGTTGACGCCGTGGCGGCGGCTGTCTTGACTGGCGGCCATGGACATTCCCACCTCCGGCCCCGGCGCCGTTCCCGCCCCCGGCGTCTCGGTCTCGCTGGGCTACGCCTCGGCGGTCGCGGACGCGGGCGGCGCGGGCCCCGATCTGCTGGCGGCCGGGGACCGGCGCCTGCCGTTCGAGGAGGTGCGCGGGCTGTGGGACCAGGTGATCGGCGCGTCCGGGGATCCCGCGGCCGGGCTGCGGGTGGGGGCGGACCTGCGGCCGGCGGCCCTGGACGTCCTGGGCCATGTCGTGCTCGGCTGCGCCACGCTGGGTGAGGCCGCCGAGGCCGCGGTGCGCTACCACCGGCTGGTCAGCGAGGCCGGCGAGGTCGCGCTGGTGCGCGGCACGACCCTGTCGCGGGTGGTGTACCGGCCCACCGTCGCGCCCGGCGCCATGCGCCCGCAGCAGGTGGAGGCCGTGGTGGTGGGGATGGTGAGCGCCGCGCGCTGGCTGGCCGGGCCGGCCTGGACGCCCGCCGGGGTCACCTTCACCCATCCGTGCCAGAGTGAGCGGATCGGCTACGAACGGGTGCTGGGCTGCCCCGTCGCGTTCGGGGCGGCGGACAACGCGCTGACCGTGCCGACCGCCGACCTGGACCGGCGCCGGGTGGTGGTGGACCAAGGCCTGGCCTCGCTGCAACGCGCCTACGCGGACCGGCTGCTGGCCGACCTGACCGCTCCCGCCGCCGTCCCGCAGCGGCTGCGGCGGTGGCTGGCCGGGGTGCCGCTGGAAGGGGTGGGGTTCGCCGACGCCCAGACCGCCTCGCAGCTGGGCGGGCGGGCGCTGCGCCGGGTGCTGCGCGAACACGGCACCTCCTGGCGGGTGCTGCTGGACGAGGCCCGGCACACCCGGGCGAGGCTGCTGCTGGAGACCACGGACCTGACCACCGACCGGGTCGCCCGCGCGGTGGGGCTGAGCGGCGCGGCGGCGCTGGGACACGCCTTCGTCCGGTGGCAGGGCGTCAGCCCCGGTGCGTACCGCCGCACCCGGCGCACGGGCTCGGTGGGCGGGGAACCGGCCTGCTGAGCCGCTGGCCCGCGGCGGCGCCCCGCCCGCGGGGTCGGGCGGGGCGCCGAGGGGTGGTTCAGCGGGTGGTCAGGACGGACCGGCTGGATCCGTCGGGCAGGCCGGCGATGGCGACCTGGCCGCCGGCGAAGGAGCCCGCGCCCCGCAGACCGGCCAGTGGCCGGAACGGCTCCCACACGCCGTTCCGGTCACGGGTGGTGTGGTGGACGTTCCCGTCGAGCCCGACGGCCAGCAGCTGGCTGGAGCCGTCCGGCAGCCCGGTGATGGCCACCTCGGTCGCGCCCATCATCGGGCTGCCGACCCCGGCCGGCGCCCGCCAGCCCTGCCAACTGCCGTCGGCGCGGTGGACGTTGTGCCAGACGTTGCCGTCGGTGCCGACGGCTGCGAGCTGCGCGTCACCGTCCGGCAGCGCGGCGACGGCCAGCGAACGCCCGGCGAAGTCGGGGGCGCCGACCCCGGCCACCACGCTCCACGGGCTCCAGGACCCGTCGGCGGCGCGGGTGCCCAGGCGCATCCGGCCGTCCGCGCCGAACACCAGCACCTGGGTGGAGCCGTTCGGCATGCCCGCGGCCGCCACCTTCGTCGCCTTGACCAGGCCGCCGTCGGTACCGGCCATGGCGGCCCAGCCCTGCCAGGAGCCGTCCGCGCGGCGGATGTTGTGGTAGGCGTAGCCGTTCCGGCCGACGGCGACGAGCTGCGCGCTCCCGTCGGGCATCGCGGTGATGGCGAGGTCGGCGGCGGCGAACCCGGCGCTCCTGCCGTCGGCCGCCGGAAGGATGTTCCAGCCTTGCCAACTGCCGTCGGACCGAGCGATGTTGTGCCAGATGTTGCCGTCGAGGCCGATGCCGATCACCTGGACGCTCCCGTCCGGCATCCCCGCCACCGCCTGGCGCGGGCCCGCGAACCGGTACGCGTCCCCGGCTCCGGACAGTGCGCTCGGAGCGGTCCACGAGCCGTCCGGGGCACGGGTGGTGCTGTAGAAGGTGTCCGGGGTGACGGTCTGCGGGAGGTTCTTGGAGACGATCTCCCGCTGGAGTTCCCCCGCGCCCACGCCGTCGGAGGCCTGGTTGACGTCGTCGGTCATGACGATGTTCAGGTTGTCCGTGATGTTGGAGTTGTTCCAGGTGGTGCGGAACCTGGCCAGCATCTGGGCGTTCAGCTTGTGTTCCATGGTCAGCAGGAAGGTGTCCGACCGGCTGGAGGGGACGAGCTTGAACAGGGCGAGGAACCAGTCCACGGACGCGTTCGGGATGGAGTTGGTCGGGTCGACGATCCCCTGCAGGACGAAGAACTTCCCGGCGTCCGCCCCCGGTGCCCGGCCCAGCACCGTGTCCATGCGGTTCAGGACCGCGTCGCGGTTCTTCTGCTCCTGACGCGGGTCGAGCATGCTCTTCGCGATGTCCTGCCAGTCATGGCTGACCTGGACGTAGCTGCCGCGGAAGGACTGCGCGGAAGGGCCCCACGCCCACGGGTACGCCGTACTGGCCGTGTCGTCGATGAGGACCACGTGCTTGCCGGCGGCCATGAACTGGTCGTACGTCGAGTCCGGCCCCAGCGAACCGTCGGCGATCGCCGGATTGTCCGGTGCCCCGCCGCCGATCGCCGCGCCCAGCGCCGCGACGGCCGCACGGTTGTCCTCCCGGGCGGTGGCCGCCGGTACGGCGGTCTGCAGCCGGACGATCACGATCTCCTTCGGGTGCCGGGCGATCCAGTCGGCGAGCTCGCCCACCTCACCCTTCGCGGTGCCGCCGCGGCCGTCCGGCGCGTCGAAGAACAGGCGGCCCATCGGGCCGCCGTGGTACATGAACCACTTGCCGTCCTGCTTGCACAGCCGCAGGTCCAGATACCGGGAACCGGCCTCCAACTGCTGTGCGAGCGAACCGCTCTGGGACCGGGACATGCCCGCGGCGATCGAACGGTTGATCTTGGCGGTGCTCGCGGTGTCGCCCAGCTCGCAGATGCCGCTGCCCGCCGTGATCCCCGCGGTCCCGGCGTCGTGGCTGCCCGGCATCGCGATCCGGTCGAGCGGCCGGTCCCCGATCGTCCCCTGCAGCTGCTCCATCCACGAGCCGAGCCGGATGTCCTGCACCGCGGAGGCCGCACCGGCCGGTGCGGCGAAGGCGGCCGGAACGGTGATCCCGGAGGCCTGCGCGGGCGGCGTCCCGACACCCGACAGACCGACGGCCAGGACGCCGACCCCCAACCGGCAACAGAACCCGGTGACCTTCCCACGCGCCATGACGGCCATGCACATCCTCCTGAGGTGGTGTCGGCGGCCCGGCGCTGCGCCGGGCCGGGACCCCGGCCGCCGCCCGGACCCCGGGCACGGGCGGCTCCTGCACGGGCCCGCACAGAAGGTAGGCCGCGGCGCGAGGACCGTCATTGACGCGGGCGGCCGACTCTTTGATCCCGAGGCCGGGTCCGACAGTTCGCGTCGTACCACCGCGCGGCGTCGGGCGCCCGCCGGGAGGCCGGGGAGCGTCGCGCGGCGGGCACGGCCGGACCAGGCCCACGGCCCGCCGGAGCCGAGGCGGCCGGGTCAGCACGGGGTCAGCGTCCGGTCAGGCCGCCCGGGCATGCTGAGGGCAGATCGAGGGAGCGCCGGAGACGGCCTCCCGGGATTGGGAGAGGTGCCCGGAGCGGTTCATCGGGTGCCTGGCCGGCAACGGCCGAGCAGGGTCCTCCGGGGCCCGCGCAGGTTCGAATCCTGCCCTCTCCGCCCAGCGCGGGCCCGGCCCGGCCCGGGTTACCCGCGTTCCGGCTGCGCCGCGGACGCCGGTGCGGCGCCGCGGCCCCGGAGGACGCCCCACCCCACCAGCGCCGCCGCCAGGACCGTCAGGGTGAGACCGGCCCAGGTCACCGCCTGGTCGAACCGCGCCACGCGCTCCGGACCCCAGGCCGAGGTGGCGATGCCGCCCGAGAGGAGCGCCGCAAGGATGGTGCCGCCGACGCAGACGCCGACGCCGGTGCTGACCTCACCGGCGGTGTCCACCAGCGCCGCCCCGACCGTGGTGCGGTCGGCCGGCAGGCCGCGCATGACGTTGGTCCCGGCGACGACACCGACGACCCGCATCCCGGCCGCGACCAGCACCAGCGCCAGGGCGACCCACCCGTACCCCAGGCGGCCCAGCAGCGCATGGACGGCCAGCCCGCAGACCACGGCGCCCGCGCCGAACCGGGCGGCCCGGTCGAGGCCGACGCGGGAGACCAGCGGCCCGATCACCGCACCGCCGGCGATCAGCACGACGACCTGCGGCAGCATGCCGACGGCCGCCCGGGCGGGCGTCCAGCCCCAGTCCAGCTGCAACTGCAGCGTGACGAGGTACCCCAGGCCGGCCGTCGCCAGGCTCGCGGCGGCCTTGAACGCCAGACCGCTCGACACCAGCGGGCGGGCCACCAGCGCGAGATCGAGCAGCGGATGGCGGGCGGCGCGCTCACGGACCACGAACAGCACCGCCGTCACGACGGCCGCCGCCGTGACCAGCCACGGCACGGGCGAGGCGGGACCCGGACCGACGAACAGCGTCGGCGCCACCAGCGCCAGCCCGATCGTGGCCGTGGCGAGCAGCGCGCCGGCGGCGTCGACCGGGGCGCGGTGCAGCTCGTCCGGGCGGTCGGCGGGGATGCCGTGGCGGATGCCCAGGAACGCCAGTGCGGCGATCGGCACGTTCACCAGCAGCAGCGCCTGCCACGGCGCGACGGCGAGCACGAGACCACCCAGGGTCGGGCCGACCGCGAGCCCGGCCAGGCCCACCGTCGAGATCAGCGTCGTCGCCCGGACCCGGAGCCCGTCCGCGTCGAACAGCCGGAACGCCAGCGCGAGGGAGCCCGGCGTCGTCATCGCGGCCGCGACACCCGTCGCCGCGCGGACCGCGATGAGCTGCTCCGCCGTGCCGACGAACGCGGTGGCCAGACTCGCCGCACCCAGCAGCACCAGCCCGACCAGCATGATCCTCCGGCGGCCGACCCGGTCGGCCAGCGCGCCGAACGCCAGCATGAGCCCGCCGAACGCCACGGCGTACCCGCCCGTCACCCACTGCAGCGCCGCCGCCGACGCGGACAGCTCACGGCCGATGGTCGGCAGCGCGACATTGAGGATCGAGTTGTCGAGCATCTCGAACAGGAACACCGCCGACAGCCCGGCGAGCGCAACCCCCGCTTCCCGCAGGGACTTCGGTGGACCGGGGACTCCGGTCGGGTCATCGGTGTCCTCGAGGACCGGATCGCGGCGGACATCCATGGCGCACTCCTTCACTGGGAAGAAGTGGCGGCCCGTCCGAACCGCGTGCACGCGTGGGGCCCTGCCCGACCGACGGGTGTCGACGACCCGCAGTGACCGCACGTTTCTACTCCGATGCAGGGATGGTACACCCGTGCGACGGATGCGGTGCGCGCGGCCGCCCGCCGGACCGGACCCCGGCGGCCACGCCCCGCCGGTCCCGCCGGGACCGGAACTCGCCCACCCCGTGGCCCAGTTCACCGGACCTGCCGTCGGGAAGGCCCGGTAGTGGAGGAGAACCTGGGAGCCCTGATCGCGGGCAGCGGCGACACCCCGGACCACGAGCCGCCGCCCGCGGAGGTCGGTGCCCCGCTGCCCGGGCCGCCGTTCACGGCCGCGACCGGTGAGGTCGCCGTCACGGTGTCCGGGCTCGTCGCGTACAGCAGCGGCCTGGAGATCGCGCTGGAGGTCCGGTTCAACGCCACCCGCACGCCGCCGACGGCCCACTCCGAGCTCGAGAACCTCATGCGCGAGGCCCGGCACGGCGGCGCCGACCGCCTCCACCTGGCCCTGCACCTGCCGGACGGCCGGGTCTTCCGGAACAACCGCCCCCACCCCGAACCGGCCGAGCCGCCCGCGGAGTCGGCCCCCGTGCTGCTGCTCCGGGCCGGCTCGCACGGCCCGTACTGGCGGCTCGGCTACTGGCTGCGGCTGCTGCCCGTCGACGGCGGGCGTCTGCTGCTGCGGTGGCCCGTGCGAGGGGTCGACAAGTCCTTCGAGGTGCCGGCCGGCGCCGTCACCGAGGCGCGGGCCGCCGTCCGCCGGCTGTGGCCGTGACCAGGCAAGCACGGGCCGTCGAGATCGCGGCCGTGGCACTACTCGATCTCGTGTGTGCAACGGAAGTTGGATCACAGGAGGTGGCGGGCGGCCCGGCCGTGAGGGGGCCGGCGGATGCGTTGACGCTCCGCGAGGGGGCGGATAAGGTCACGCCCCATCGACCCGCACCGGTGATGTTCCTCGGACCGGCCCGCGCCGCCCAGCCCGGTGCCCGCCCGTTCCCTCCGGCGCGGGACCCGCCGCTCGCTCCACCCCGCGGACAACTGCTCACCCCGTCGGCCCAGTCGCCACTCGGCCGCCGGTACCCTCCGTGCGTCGTCGGCCTCGGTCAGGTGCGGCTCGACACGCACACAGAACCCTCCGCAAGGGATGTGCCGTTGACCAGATCCACCTCGCCCGCGGCGGACGCCACGCCGCCGGGCGCCACACCGTCGGACCTCATACCCACCTCCGGCGGGGGCACCGCCCCGGTGCCGCCCCACCCCGCCCGCCGCGCACCGGGCCGGGCCCCGTACCTGGGCATGGCGTGCGTCCTCCTGCTGTCGGGCTGCTCACTGGTCGGCGCGGACGCGGCACCCACCAAGACCTTCACCATCGGCCTGGACGCCCCGCTCAGCGGCAACCTCGCCGACCTGGGGCTCGGCATCAAGTACTCGGCCGAACTGGCCATCGCCAAGGCCAACGCCAAGAACACCGTGCCGGGCGTGCGGTTCGTCCTGGACGCCAAGGACGACCAGGGGGACGAGAAACTGGCCCGCGCCAACGGCGAGGCGTTCGTGGCCGACCCCGAAGTTGTGGGCGTGGTCGGCCCGCTCACCTCCGGCAGCGCACTCACCATGGCCCCGGTGCTGGCCGAGGCCGACCTCGCCGAGATCTCCCCCTCCAACACCGCACCCTCCCTGACCTGGGGCGCGGACTACCGCACCAAGGGCAAGAAGCGCCCCTACCCCACGTACTTCCGCACCGTCACCACCGATGCCGTGCAGGGCCCGCTGCTCGCCCGGTACGCGCGCAGCCAGCTGAAGGCCGAGAAGGCCGTCGTGGTCAGCGACACCAAGGCCTACGGCAGCAACCTGGCCGCGGAGTTCGCGACGGCCTTCGAGGAGGACGGCGGCACGGTACAGCTGCGGGCCACCATCGAGCCCGGCACCACCGACTTCTCCAAGCTGGTCCGGCAGATCGCCGCCGCCCGCCCGGACATCGTCTACTACGGCGGCGAGCACCCCGAGGGCGGCCCGCTGTCCGCCCAGTTGAAGGCCGCGGGCGTCAAGGCGCCGGTGGCGGGCGGCGACGGCCTGCACACCGACGGGTACCTCAAGGCCGCCGGCCAGGCCTCCGACGGCGACCTGGCCAGCAACCCCGGCATCTCGGTCGAGGGGCTCGCCTCCGCGTTCACCTTCCTGGACGAGTACCAGAAGGCCGCCCACCCCCAGGCCCCCGGCCCGTTCGGCCCGTACGCCTACGACTCCACCTGGGCCCTGATCGAGGCGGTCGGCCGCGCCCGCCAGGCGCACGGCAAGTCGGGCTCCGGCACGGAGATCCGCAAAGCCGTCACCGAGGCCGTACCGGACGTGGACTTCTTCGGCGTCACCGGCGACGTCTCCTTCGACGAGTTCGGCGACACCCGCAACCAGGTGGCCTCGATCTACCAGATCCAGAAGGGCAATTGGGTCGCCATCGTCCCCATCGGCCGCCTCCGCGACCTCTGACCCGCTCCCAGGGGCGGTCCCCGGGGGCGGGGTTGTCGGTGGGAGGCGGTTGACTTGCGGTGGCGGGTTCGCGATCCGGCCTTCCCCGCCGGGCTGTCGGGGCCCGCCGCCGCTGACCGTACGACCGGATGACGGAGCCCGTTGGATGTCCCTCGAGACCGACCGCACCACCCCCGCCGCCTGGGAGCCGGGCCTGGCCCAGGCGTTCGGTGAACTGCTCGGCCGCCCGCTCACCTCCTTCGACCCGCCGGACGCCCCCGGGGTCTACGAGGTGCTGTTCGGCGGCAACTACCTGTACGAGAGCGGACTGGACCGGGAGCCGGTCTGGATCGCGCGGGAGGCCCTGGTGGACGGGCGGCCGGTGGTCCTGGAGCACCTGGCGCTCACCCCGCCCGGCGACCTGGACCACCCCGCGCTGGTCTTCGACGCGCGCGGCTCGCTGTTCGAGGTGGACCCCGACGGCCTGCCCGCCGCGTTCGCGAGCGGGGTCGCGGCGGCCGCCGATCCGGACCGCGGGCTGGTCCGCGGCGCCGACCTCGCCCGGCTGATGGAGGCCCACGGGCTGGCTCCCGCGGACCTGCCCGGGACCTCCTGGCGGCTGCGGCAGGGCAAGGTCGCCTCGGACGGCACCCTGCTGGACGCACTGCGGGCCGCCACCGGCCTCACCCGCACCGACGCCCGCGGCCGGGCGACGCAGCCGGGTGAGGCCGGTGACGAGGTGGCGCCGGAGGCCTGGGAGCGGGTCGCCGGCATCGAGGACCCCGGCCTGCGCGCCCACCTCGCCGGGTACGCCGATCCCGAATCGCACGACCTGGCCTTCTGCGACCACGACCCGGACGCCTGGGACGAGGAGGACGCCGGCCTGGTGGTCCGCTGGGAGGGCGCCGTCGACCAGTACGAGGTCGACGTCGTCCGGGTCCCGGGGCGCTAGCAGGGCGGCCACCCCGGCGCGGCCGGCCCCGCCGCGGTCACCCCGGCGCGGCCGGCCCCGCCGCGGTCACCCCGGCGCGGCCGCCGTCAGGGCGCGAACGCCGCCAGTTCGGCCAGGGTCGGCGGGTCCGCGCCGAACCGGGCACAGGTGAGGGCGGCCGCGCGGGCGGCCCGCTCCAGCGCGGTCACCAGCGCCGGGGCCGGCTGCGCCCCGAACGTCGCCCGCACCAGCCGCAACTGCCCGGCGCCCAGCAGCCCGCCCGCCAGCAGCCCGCTGACCAGCCCGGCCATGAAGGCGTCGCCCGCGCCGATGGTGTCGGCGACCTCGACCGGGACCGCGTCCACGTCGAGCCGGCCGTGCCGCCAGTAGGCCCGTGCCCCCAGCGCGCCGCGCGTCAGCACCACCAGGGACGGCCCCTGGCGGACCCAGTCCGCGGCGACCCGGGCCGGGTCCTTCCCCGGGTACAGCCACCCCAGGTCCTCGTCGCTGACCTTCACCACGTCGCTGAGCGCCACCAGCCCCTCGACCCGCGGCCGTTCCTGCTCCGGGCTGCCCAGCAGGGCCGGCCGCAGGTTGGGATCGTAGGAGACGGTGACGTCCGCCGGGGCGCCGCGGACCATCGCCAGCACCCGCTCGGCGCCGGGGTCGAGCAGCGCGGCGACCGACCCGGCGTGCAGATGGCCGAAGTCCCGCCCGGCGGGGAGCCCGGCGCTCCGCGGACAGAGGTCCCAGTGGACGTCGAAGGTGTAGGTCGCCCGGCCCTCGCGATCGAGGACCGCCGTGGCGGAGGAGGTCCGCCAGGCGCCGACCGAGCCCGGGGCGAGCGCCACCCCGCCGGCCGCCAGGTGGTCACGGATCACCACGCCGTACTCGTCCTCGCCCAGACGGGTGGCGAGCCGGACCCGGTGGCCGAGCCGGGCCAGGCCCAGGGCGGTGTTGGCGGGGCTGCCGCCCGGGTGGACGCGCCGGTGGTCCCGGGCGTCGACCACGTCGGCGAGCGCCTCGCCCACCACCAGGACCTCGGCCGGTCCGGGCAGAGTGTCCCCGGTCCCGGTGTCCCCGGCCATGGTGTCCTCAGCCATGGTGCCCGCGGTCACGGTGTCCCCGGTCATGGTGCCCGCGGTCACGGGGTGACCAGGATCTTCCGGCCCAGGCCGGCCTGGAAGCGCCCGAGCGCGGTGGCGTACTCGGTGAGCGGGAAACGGTCGCTGATGAAGACCCCCGGGTCCAGCACCCCGGCGGCGAAGAGCGCGGCCGCCCGCTCGAAGCTGTGCAGCACGGCCATCGACCCGGTGATGGTGATCTCCTGGTTGTAGATCTTGTACGGCTCGATCACCGCCCGGGCCGCGTACGCGGCGACACCGAACTGCAGGAAGGTCCCGCCGCGCCCGACCCGGCCCAGCGCGTCCTGGATCGCGTGCTCGTTGCCGGTCGCGTCGATGACCACGTCCCAGCCCCGCGGCTGGTCGAACTCCTCGGCGGTGGCGGCCGTCCGGCTGCACCCGAGCAGGCCGGCCGTGGCCAGCCGTTCGGCGTTGAGGTCCACGACGTCGACCGAAGCCGCCCCCGTGCGCTTGGCCAGCTCCAGCATCATCAGGCCCATCGTGCCGGAACCGTAGACCAGCACGCTGCTCCCGACCCGGGCACGCAGCACGTCGTAGCCGCGCACCGCGCAGGAGAGCGGCTCGATCAGCGCCGCGTCCCGGACGTCGATGTGCTCGGGCAGCCGGACGCAGTTGGCGGCGGGTGCGAGCGCGTACTCGGCCGCGGCGCCCGCGGTGGTGACGCCGATGGCGGCGTACCGCTCGCACAGGTTGTCCCGGCCGAGGCGGCAGTAGTGGCACTCGTGGCAGTACAGCGAGGGGTCGACGGCGACCCGGTCGCCGACCGCGAGACCGCTCACCCCCGCGCCGAGCGCGGCGACCGTGCCGGCGAACTCGTGGCCAGGGACCAGCGGCAGGCTGGGCGCGAACTCGCCCTCCAGGATGTGCAGATCGGTACCGCACAGGCCGCATGCCGCGACCTCGACCACCACCTCGCCGGGGCCCGGCGTCGGGTCGTCGACGCTCTCGATGCCGAGCACGCCGGGGGAGCTGATGACGACTGCCTTCACTTGACGGCTCCGAGGGAGAGGCCCTGGACCAGCTTGTCCTGGGCGGCGAAACCGGCGACGAGCACCGGCAGGGAGACACAGACCGCGGCCGCGCAGACCTTCGCCAGGAAGAGCCCCTGGCTGGTCACGAAACCGGTGAGGAAGACGGGTGCGGTGCCGGCGACCACGCCGGTCAGCACCCGGGCGAACAGCAGCTCGTTCCAGCTGAAGATGAACGAGATGAGCGCGGTCGCGGCGAGGCCGGGCGCGGCCACCGGTGCCAGGACGCGCAGCAGGACCGTCGGGAGGCCGGCGCCGTCGATGGCCGCCGCCTCCAGGATCTCCTTCGGCACCTCGGCCAGGAACGACCGCATCATCCAGACCGCGATCGGCAGGTTCATCGAGGTGTAGAGGATGACGAGCAGCCAGATGTTGTCCAGCAGACCGGTGTTCTGCGCGATCAGGTAGAGCGGCAGCAGGCCGGCCACCGCCGGCAGCATCTTGGTGCTCAGGAAGAAGAACAGCGTGTCGGTCCACCTGCGGACCGGCCGCACCGACAGCGCGTACGCGGCCGGCGTGGCCAGGGCCAGCACCAGCAGGGTGGACAGCACGCTGGCGGTCAGCGAGTTGACCAGGGGCGGCCACGGGCTCACCCCGGTGCCGGCGCCGAAGAACTCGCGGTACCCCTGGAGGGTCAGCGGGGCCGCCACGCTCGGCGGGTTGGTCGCGGCGTCGGCCTCACTGTGCAGCGAGGTGAGCACCATCCAGGCGAACGGGAGCAGGAAGAGCAGGCCGACCAGCCAGGCGGCCAGGCCGAGCAGGGCGCCGGTACGGCGCACGCGGGTACCGGTCATCAGCGGGTCTCCGCTCGGAACAGGGAGAGCACGGTGCGCAGCGCGAGCGTCGCGATGACGGTGGTCAGGGCGACCACGATCACGCCCTCCGCCGACGCCAGACCGTAGTCGTGCCCCTCGTAGAAGGTCCGGTAGACGGTGTAGGGGAGGTTGGCGGTGCCGAGGCCGCCGGAGGTCAGGGTGAAGACGGCGTCGAAGTTCTGGACCACGTAGATGCTGCCGAGCAGCGCGGCCAGCTCCAGGTAGGGGCGCAGATGGGGCAGGGTGAGGTGGCGGAAGATCTGCCAGGAGTTCGCGCCGTCGACGCGGGCCGCCTCGACGGCGTCCGCCGGCCGGCTCTGCAGCCCGGCGAGCAGGATCAGCATCATGAACGGGGTCCACTGCCACACCAGCGAGGCCTCCACGGCCAGCAGCGGCACGGCGGAGAGCCAGTCCGGCTGCGGGGCGCCGGTGCCGCCGACCGCGGTGAGCAGGCCGTCGAAGAGCCCGTACGAGGCGTTGTACAGCGCGTGCTTCCACAGCAGCGCCGAGGCCACCGGCACCACCAGGAACGGGGTGATCATCATCGTCCGCACCAGGCCGCGGCCGAGGAAGCGGCGGTCCAGCAGCAGCGCCGTGCCGAGGCCCAGCAGGAGGCTGACGGCGACGACCGCGGCGGTCAGTTCGACGGTCGTCAGGATGGACGTGCGCAGGGCGGGGTCGCCCAGCGCGTGGCCGTAGTTGGTGAGGCCGCCGAAGCCGCGGCCGGCCGGGTCGAGGGCGTTCCAGTGCATGAAGGAGAACGCCAGGGTGCCGAGGAACGGCAGCTGGGTGACCACGATCATGAAGACCAGGGCGGGGAGCAGCGGCGCGCGGCGCGCCCAGGCGCCGCGGGGGCGGGGCTCGGCGGGTGCCGTACGGCCGCGGCGTAACGCGCGGGCCTCGAGGGAATCGGGCAGGGAGGCTGTGCTCATGTGGGTTCCTGAGGTGCGGGCGGTCCCCGGCCGGGCGGCTCTGCGCCGGCCGGGACCGCCGGACGGTGGGCTGGGGTCCGCTACTTGGCGTGGGCGGCTGCGGTCTTCTCGGCGAGGGCCTGTCCGGCGCTCAGCGCCTGGTCGACCGTGATCCGACCCGCGATGGCGGAGCTGATCTGCTGCGACACCTGGGTGCCCAGGTCCTCGAACTCGGGGATGCCGACGAACTGGATGCCGGGAGCGGGACGGGGCTGGACCCCGGGGTTGGCCGGGTCGGCGGCCTGCAGGGCCTTCAGGGTCGGCTCGGCGAAGGCCGAGGCCGACGCCAGGTACTGCGGGGTGGCGTAGGTGGAGGTCCGCTTGCCGGCCGGCACCCGGGACCACCCCAGCTGGGAGCCGACCAGCTGCTCGTACCCCTTGCCGGAGGCCCAGGAGATGAACTTCCAGGCGTCGTCCTGGTGGTGGCTCGCCTTCTGCAGACCCCAGGCCCAGGTGAACAGCCAGCCCGAACCGGTGGTCTGCTCGACCGGCGCCGGTACGTAGCCGATCCTCCCGGCGACGGGCGAGCCGGCGGACTCCAGCGCCCCGGCGGCCGAGGTGGCGTCGTACCACATGGCGGTCTTGCCCTGCTCCATGTTGGTCAGGCACTCGGTGAAGCCGGCCTGGGGTGCGCCGGCCTCGCCGTGGTCGCGGACCAGGCCGACGTAGAAGGAGGTGGCCTGCTTGAAGGCGGGGCTGGTCAGCTGGGCGTGCCAGTCCTGGTCGAACCAGGTGCCGCCCATGGTGTTCACCACCGTGGTCAGCGGGGCGGTGAGCTCGCCCCAGCCCGGCTGGCCCCGCAGACAGATGCCCTTCATCCCCGGCTCGGCGCCGTCCACCTGCGCGGCCAGCGCGGCGACCTGCTGCCAGGTCGGCCGGTCGGGCATGGCGAGCTGCTTGGCGGCGAACACGTCCTTGCGGTACATGAGGAACGAGGACTCGCCGTAGAAGGGTTCGGCGTACAGCTGGCCGTCGACCGTGAGCGAGGTGCGGATGGCGGGCAGGACGTCGTTCTGGTCGAACGCCGGGTCGGCGTCCGCGCGCGGGGTCAGCGGCGCGAGCCAGCCGTTCTTGGCGAAGATCGGGGTCTCGTAATTGCTGATGGTCGCCACGTCGTACTGGGCGGACTGGGCGGAGAAGTCCTGGGTGATCTTGCTGCGGACGTCGTTCTCGGGCAGCACCGTGAAGTTGACGGTGATACCGGTGGACTTGGTGAAGTTCTCCGCCGTCAGCTTCTGCAGGTCCGCCATCTGCGGGTTGTTCACCATCAGCACGTTGATCGAGTGCGCGGTGGCGCCGCCGCCGGCCCCGCTGCAGGAGGTGAGGCCGAGGGTGGTGAGCAGGGCGGCGCCGAGGGCGAGGGCGCGTTTGGGGATCATGGGGTGCTCCTGTTCGAGTGCGTGCGGGATCGACCGGCCGGCGGCGGGTGCGCGCGGCGGTGGGAGAGTGCGGGAGGTGGGGGACTGGGGGAGGAGAGGGACCGGCGGGAGGTGGGGGACCGGGGGAGGGACTGCGGGTGGGCGGAAGGCTTCGAAGGGGTTGTCAGACCCGGATGACCTTCGGGCCGAGCAGGGCGTAGCGGTTGGCCTCGACGGCGGACAGGCCGGTGTCGGTGATGATCGCCTCGAAGTCGCCGACCTCGGCGAACCGGCAGAAGCTGCTCGCGCCGAACTTGGTGTGCACGCCCATGAACACCCTTCTGCGGGAGACCTGGAGAGCCTTTGCCTTGACGTCCGCCACCACCGGATCGGGCGTGGTCAGCCCCATCTCGCGGGAGATGCCGTTCGCGCCGATGAACGCCAGATCGATGACGAAGCCGCTCAGCATGGTGCAGGTCCACGAGCCGACCGTGGCGAGCGTGCGGGAGCGGACCCGGCCCCCGAGCAGCAGGACCGTCAGATTGCCGGAGTCCGCCACCGCGGCGGCGGTGGTCAGCGAGGCCGTCACCACGGTCAGCGGCCGGTCGGTCGGCAACAGCGACGCCAGCAACTGCGGGGTGTAGCCCTCGTCGATGAACACCGTCTCCGCCTCGCCCAGCATGGTGGCCGCGGTGGCGGCGATCCGGCGCTTGCGGTCGACGTTGAGCGTGGTGCGGCGGGCCAGGTCGGTCTCGAACCCCGCGCTCTCGACCGGGTATGCGCCACCGTGAGTACGGTGGAGCAGGCCCCGGTCCTCCAGGACGCGCAGGTCGCGGCGGACGGTCTCCTGAGCGACCCCGAGGTCCTCGGCGACGCGGGTGACCTCGATCCGGCCCTGATGGCGTGCCAGGGCGAGGATCCGGTGCTTCCGCTCTTCCCCGCGCATCAAGTACCACCTCAATTCGTTTTCCGAAGTGGACCGTTCGGGCAGCTGACGGTCCGTTTGCGGTCTTTTTGAGATTTATACCGGCCAGGCGGTGTGTATGGAGTGCCCGAATCTTTCGAGATCCTTACCGGTATTTGACTGCCAGTGGAACGATCGGCCCACTGGACGGGTCAGGTGATGCCCGAACGGGCCCGGCGGCCGCCCGGGTGGTGTCCGGGCGGCCTGGTGGCGGGCCGGGCGTCGCCCGCTAACTCCCCTTCGGGGCAGAGGGGTCGGGGAGCTCCGGTACGGGGGACGGGGGAGCCGCCGGGACGGGGGAGGGGAGGGCCGCGGGGGCCGGGGACGGGGACGGCAGGGCGGACGGGGACGGCAGGGTGGCCGGGGGCGGGGACGGGAGGGCTGCCGGGGCGATCAGGGGCGCGCCGTCGTCCGGCACGGCGCCGGAGGGACCACCCGTGAGCGGGACCGGCGCGAGGGTCAGGCCGCCGCCAGCCGACAGGATCGGCTCACCCGCCGACGGATCCGCCGGGCCGACATCCGCCGTGGTGGTGATCGGTGTGCCCGTGTCCGCCTGCGGCCGGGCGGAGCCGGGCTGCTGCGGAGGCCGCCCGGCGGCCGGGGAACCGGTGGCCGGGGAGCTGGTGGCCGGGGTGGGCGGGCCCGGCCTGGAGGCGGCGGAACTCGTCGTTGGGGATGGGGGGTTCGGCGCGGCCGGAGGCTGGGACGTGGGTTGAGGGGCGGGGGCGGTCGTGGACTGGGCGACCGGCTGCGACGCGGGCGGGGTTGTGGGCTGGGCTGCGGGCGAGGGTGTGAGTTCGGGGACGGGCTGGGCTGCGGGCTGGGCCGCCGACGGGGTTGCGGGCTGCGAGGGGGAAGGGGATGCGGGTTGAGGGACGACAGGGTGGGCTGCCGGTCTGGGGACGGGAGTTGCGGGCCGGGATGCGGGCTGGGCCCCGGGTTGGGCGGCGGCGGGCACGGGAGGCTCGGCGGCGACTGGGGACGCAGGAGGGGCCGGCCGCGCTGCGAGGTCGTCCAGCACGGAGCCGCCGGGGGCGGAGTGGTGGGAAGCGGCCGGGGACCCCGGGGCCACCGGTGACACCGGCGACAGCCCGGCGAGGTCGGACAACACGGATCCGTGCAGGCTGGACACCTCGGAGGCGGCATCGGACGCGGGACGCGGGGCGACGGGAGCGATGGGCGCCGGGCCGGGATGCGCGGAGGAGTCGACCGCGGTGTCGAGGGAGATGACGGGCCGTGAACCGGTGCCGGCCGGTGGGGCCGCGGCGGCAGGCGGCCCCTGGACGCCCGGGCTGCCGCTCGAGCTCCCGGTGGAGGGCGGGACGGTCACGGGACCGCCGGTGCCCTCGGCGGGTGCCGGCGGGTCCTGCGACGGGGACGTGGATGTGGACGTGGAGGTGGAACCGGACGCGGGTGCGCTGGCCGGGGTGGCGGGTCGGTCGGCGCCGCTGCCGTTGGAGGCGGTGTTCGTGGGAGCGCCCGCCGGTGCTCCGGCCGGGGGCTTCAGCGATGCGGACGTGGACGAGGGACTGGGCGTGGTCGTGGGCGCGTTCGCGGGCCTGGAATCGGACGCGGGTGCGCTCGGCGGGGTGGCGGGGCGGTTGGAACTGCTGCCGTTGGCGGCGGTGTTCGTGGGATTGCTTGCCGGTGCTTCGGCCGGGGTGTTGGAACCGGGCGCGGGTGCGCTGGGCGGGGTGGCGGGGCGGTTGGAACTGCTGCCGTTGGAGGCGGTGTTCGTGGGAGCGCCCGCTGGTGGTTCGGCAGGGGCGGGCGCGGCAGGTGCGGGTGCGGCCGCGGCCGGGGCGTTGTCGGCGGCCGGGGGCTTCTGCGACCAGTAGTACAGGTTGCCGTCGGTCGGGACGGCCTCACCGTACGGGCCGTTGTGGTCCGCCTTCTGCGTGGTGATCCTGACCGGTTGGCGCATCAGTGCCTGCGGGCCCTTGAGCTCCGCCTTGCCCGCCTCGGTCGGGTCCTTGCCGTGCGGAATGTCGGGTAGCGGCAGGGCGCGGCTGGGCACGCCGGGCGCGTGCGTCACCGGGACGGTGCGGTCCCCGGTGCCCTGCCCGGCCAGGTTGACGAGGCTGATGGGAATGTTCACCAGCGGGTCGGCCGTCAGCACGGAGAAGTCCGCCGGGTTGGCACTCCAGGTGTACCCCTTGGTCGCTGCTGTGCTGGAGGCGTCCTTCGCACTGCTGGTCAGCTCGTCCTTGCCATTCTCGCGGGTGTTGAACTCCTCGGCCGGGCCGGTCGGTTCCATCCTGACCACCAGGCTGGTCCGACCGTCCTCGCCGAGCGGGACGGTCCGGTACGAGGAACCGGGGCTGTTGAGCTCATGGAAGATCGCCGGTGTGGACTGCGGGGAGAACACCTGGCGCAACCCCTGCTGCACGTCGGGCGGCAGGTGCTGCTGCTGTTCGTGCTTCAGCGCGTTGCCGTCGGGCAGCCGCGGGTCGCTGATGAAGGACTCGACGACCCGCTTGCCCATGTCGAGGACGCCCTGCGGGGTCACCGCGTGCGCCGCCGTGCTCATCGCCGACCCGACCGCCCCGGCACCCGTGGCGAGTGCCGAGCCGGTCCGGCCGACGATGCCGTCGCCCCACGGGCGGGGCGTGGCGAGGGTGCGGGAGGCGTTGTCCATCAGCTGGCCGGAGTTGTCGAAGCCGGCCATGTCGTGTCCGGCGGCCAACTGCTGGCGCCAGGCGTTGCGATCGGCCCCGTGCGGACCGATCGGCCCGAGGGCGATCCCACCGCCGGCCGGGCCCGCTCCCGGGCCCGCGGCCACCGGGGCTGCGGCCGCCGGGGGTGCGGACGCGCTGCCGGCCGGGTGCGGCGCCTGCGGCGGTGCCACGTGCGGGGGTTGGGCGGGTGGCGCCGCTGCGCCCGCGGATCCGGCCTGCGGCGCTGCCGCGCCCGCGGGGTGGCCGGGCGGCGGCTGGACGGCCGCCGGGCCGTGCGGCGCCGCGGGCCGCTCCGTGAACGGCTCGGGCACCCAGGCCTCGGTCCGCCAGGGCGGGTTGACCGGCGCGGGGGCGTGCAGGTTGATGAACCGCCCCTGGTGGTTCTGCTGGCTGACCGACACGTCGAAACCGATGTCGTTGGAGAACTTGTGGTTGCTGCCGAAGCCGGAGGTCTTGTGGCCGACCTCGGTGGTGATCCCCGACTTCGCGCTGGTGGTGAGGGAGCCCTCGGCGCCCGCGCCCGGGTTGTAGCTCGCATTGCTGAGGTGCCGGACGGCAGCCGGCGGCCGGACCGAGGCACGCACGTTGCCCTCCGCACCCAGCGCTCCCGCACCGCCCGCGCTGCCGGTGACGGTCTGCGAGACCGTCACCTTCCGGCTGATCTCGTTCTCCGACTGCTGGTGCTCGTCGTGCCAACCGGCTCCCGGCATCCCGCGGACCAGGACGGTGGTGGTCACCTGGCCGAAGCGGTTCTCGTCGACGTGCTGGGAGCGGATGCCCTTGGTCATCAGCTCGTCGAAGTTCGCGTCGAGGTTGTGCGGGGAGTAGACGTCGGCGAACGGAAGCGCCGCCGTCGGCGGGGCGCCCGCCGGGCGTGGGCCGTTCACCTGCCGGTCGATCTCCCCGAGGATCTCGTCGCTGCCCTTCACGTGCGCGAACGCGCCGCCGCTGATGCCCCGGTCGAGCAGCGGCGCGGTCCGCGGGTCGGCGGGACCCGGTGCCGCGGCGTCGCCGCCCAGCGCGCGGACGTCGGCGTCGGAGAACAGGACGTGTACGGTGTGATTGCTGCGTTCCGGGTCACCGAAACGGGTGACCCCCTTGTTGTCGGTGACCCGCCCGACGGTCGTGACCTCGGCGTCGGCCCGGTAGACGTGCCAGGTGCCCTTGGGGGTGGCGATGCTGCGGACGGTCGACATCTCGTGCTTGACCGCGTCACCGCCACTGACGGTGGAACCGCCCTTCACCTTGAAGCCGCCACGGACCTGGTAGGTGGATTCGTGGACGCCCGTCGGTGCCTCGGGGAACCGGCCGAAGTCCGGCCCGACCCCGCCCTTTCCGGCCCGGCTCCACTTGTCCTCCACGCCCGTCGAGGTCTTCGAGGTGCTCTCGATGGTGAGCTTGCCCTCACCGGACAGGGTCTCCTGGTACTCGAAGTTGCCCAGCCGGGTGCGGGTGGACAGCCCGGCGGTCCCCTGGTTGAGTCCACCACCCACGTGCTCGTGGCCGGAGTTCGCCCAGCCGTTGTGCGACGCGGTGACGGAGCCGCGCAGCTGCCCCGGCCCGCCCAGCGCATCCACCACCTCGGACAGGTCGGACGGTCCGTGCCGCAGCGTCCCCTGGTCGAACGCGCTGCGCAGCGCCCTTTCGGCGCTCGCGCGGAACGCCTGTTCGTTGTCGACGTCCCGGACGAAGGACGCATGCGGCAGATGGTCGATCACGGGGTGCGCCGGCGGCGGGTTGTCGGACGGCGGCGCGGCCGGGTGCTGTTCCACGACCAACTGCCCGCCGGCGGCGACCTGCCGGGTCTGCGCGGCGTGCGCGGACCCGGCACCGGTGTCCAGCACCGTGGTCGGGTGGCCGGCTTCCTCGCGTCCGGTCATCACGTGGTAGGTGACCGGATAGCCGAAGCGGTCGGCCGTCGACTCGATGCTGAACTCGTGCTTGGTCTCGGTGGACGCGGCCGTGGTGGTCTGGTGGCTGGTGCTGGAGGAACCTTCGAGGTTCCCGTTGACGAAGGCCCGGGTGGTGTCCGGATCGTTCAGCGAGGTCCGGAGGCTGAGGTTGCCGGAGACCGTGTGCTTGCCGCCGCCGCTGACCACCTGGTCGCCGCCGGCGGTACGGCTGACGCTGTTCTTCGTGGTGACGCTCTGCGAGCCCTGGTGCTCACCCGGACCCGGGTCGGCCTTGATCAGGATCTCGTGCGTGTGCCCGCCGAGGCCCGGCAGGTGCGAGCTGTCCAGGGTGATCCGGAACCTGCCGTCCAGGAGGTCGGGACCGCCGCGGGCGAGTGCGGACGGGGTGATCTGCCGGTGCAGATCGGCAAGGTTCTCGACCGCCTTCGGGGTGACCCGGGCGTGGCCGCCCCCGCCGCCCGCACCCGCACCGGTGCCCGCGGCGCCGGCCGGCGGCGGGAGCAGCCCCGGCGCCGTCTCGTGCAGCCGGCCGACGATGTGCCGCTCCAACTCCGCCGAACCGGGCACCTTCACGTACGTGGTCCGCCCGCCGCCCAACGGGTCGCGCAGCCCGGCGGCGTCCGGGGGAGCAGGGGGCGCCGCCCCGGCGGGCGCGGCGGACGGGTCCACCGGGGTGACGGCGTCGGCGGTGCCGGATCCGGACGGGCCGCTGTCCGCACCGGCGTGGCCGGGGGCGCCGGCCGGGGTGCGGGAGGGGCCGTCGGTGGGGGTGTGGGAGGTGGCGGCAGAGTCGTGGGGGGTGTCGGCCGTGGTGTCCTTGGTGATGGGGTGCGGCACCACGCGGAAGGCCTGGTGCTTGACGGGGGCGTCGACGTCGATCACGACGTCGCCGCTGTGGTGCTCGGCGGGCGCCGGGCCCGGTCCGGCCGGGACGTCGACCACGCGGCGCTCCGTCACGTACAGGCCGTCACCGTGCGGGGACAGGTGCTGCTTGGTCACGCTGACGTTGAAGCGCACGTCCGTGGAGACGAGGTCGGCCTTGCCCTTGTGCTCCTGGCTGTCCGCCACCTTCACGGTGTGGCTGCTCTTGTCCTCGTGGTCGTGGTTCGAGGTGTAGGAGTAGCCCGCCGAGCCGCCCAGCCACTTCGACTCGCGGTCACCCGGCCGGCTGGACTTCCAGACCTGCCCGGTGGGACCAGCGCTGAGCCCGGCGCTCCGGGAAGCCTTGGTCACCTGGCTCCCCTTGTGCTCGGTCGAGGTGTTCGAGCCCAGTTCGCTCTTGTGGTCGACGGTGTCCAGCACGGTGGAGCCACGCGGTTCCAGCGTGAGGTGCAGGTGGCCCGTACTGCCGTCGGAGAACCGCACCGGGGGCGAGGTCATGCCCCAACTCGCCGCGTGCTCGAACTCGTTGACGACATTGTCGAGGGTGAAGAAGTCGTTGATCGCCTGGTGCGCGGGGGCGTCCGGGCGTCGCTCCGCCGGGAAGGCGGCGAACACCGCGTCCCGGGCGTCGCCGAGCCCGGTGACGGTGAGCGGCTGGCCTTCGGGATGCAGGCCCGGTGCGGGGGCGGCGTGTTCCGCGTCGCCCGGCGGTGGCCGGTCCCAGCCGTTCCAGGCCTGCGGCTCGCTCCCCTCGGGCGTCCCGCGGAGGGGGATCTCGGCGGTCACCGAGTCCACGATCGGCCCGCGGTCGCCCAGCAGCCGCCCCTGGTGGTCCAGGACGGAGACGTGGTAGTCGAGTTCGTTGACGTGCGGCGCGGTCGGTCCGGTCAGCGTCAGCTTGTTGGACGTCTCCGCCGTGGACGTGACGGTGGTCTCCGTCTCGTGGTTCGCCCCGCCGAAGGTCAGGGAGGCCGAACCGGTCACGAGCAGATGATCGTTGACCGGACGTGTCACGGACGGCGCGACATTGATCCCGGCCTCGGAGTGCGCGGCCTGGGTCTTGCGGGGTTCCGGCTGGTAGCTGGACTTGGCGGCCGTCTCGATGTCGGTCTTGCCCTCCTTCTCGGCCTGATCCTTGGTGGGCACGTGGTCGGCCGGCAGCCAGTCGCCGGGCTTGGCGGTGACCACCACCTCGTGCCAGCGCCCGCCGACCCTGACCGGGAAACGCCAGCCGCCGTCGACCATCTGCGGGTGGTTGTCGCGGAAATTGCCGGGCGTGAGCTGGGAGTCGAGCCCCTGGACGACCGTCGTGTCGGTGCGGTGACCGCCGAGGATGTCCTCGATCTGGGCCCGGACGGCTGCCGGCCCGGGATCGGCGGTGATCTTGAGTCCGGCGAAGGAGGCCCGGTGGCGTGGATCGACGGCGGGCGCGGGTGGGGCAGGAGCGGGGCGGGAGGGCGGAGTCGGCGCGGACTGGGGGTGGGCGGCGGCCGCCTGCTCGGGAGCCGACGGGGCGTCGGACGACTGGTGGTCGGTGGGCGGCGTGGTGGCGGTCTCGGTCTCGGTGGCGGGGTGCTGGGCGGGGTGCTGGGCGGGTTGTTCGGCTGAGGGCTGGTGGGCGGGTTCCTGCGGGGCGGCGGGTTGGGTGGCGGGCTGTTCCGTGGGCCTCTGGGCGGTGGGTTGTTCGGGTGCGGGCTGGTGGGGGGCTGCAGGTTCGGGGGGTTGGGCGGCGGCCTCGGCGGGGGGCCGCTGGGTGGAGTGTTCGGCGGGGGGTTGGTGGGTGGGTTCCTGCGGGGCGGCGGGTTGGGCGGCGGGCTGTTCCGTGGGCCTCTGGGCGGTGGGTTGTTCGGGTGCGGGCTGGTGGGGGGCTGCGGGCTCGGCAGGCTGCTCCGAGGGATTCTGGGCGGCGGGCCGGCTGGTGGCTTCCTGCGGGGTCGAGGGCTGAGCCGCGGGATTCTGGGTGACGGGGTGCTCGGGTGCGGGCCGGTTGGCGGCGGGCTCCTGGGTGGTGGCAGGTCGGGTGGTGGGCTCGGCCGCGGCGGGCTGTTGGTGCTGCTGGGCGGCCGGGGCCTGGGCCGGGGAGTGGGAGGTGCTGGCAGGCCGGGCGGTCGGGGCAGGGGTCTCCGTGGCGGTCGCGGCCTCGGCGGGGGCGGGCTTGGACACCGGGTTCACCCAGGTGTGCGAGCGCGGCGCCCAAGGCGCGGAGGCTCGGGCGCGCTGCCAGCCGGGGTCGCTGCTGGCGGGGCGCCGAACGGTGCTGCCATCGGACGACCGCTGGCCGGAGGCGGCGCCGCCCTCCGTGGGGCGCGCGGCGGGCGGCACCGAGGTGGTGGGCCGGTCGGGTGCCGCGGCCGGAGCATCGGGGCGGCCGGTCCGAGTCGCGTCCTCGCGGGTCGGTGCCTGGCCCTGCGGGGGCGTCCCGGCCGTGGTGTCTCCCGGCGTGGGGCGGACCGGTACCCGGCCCGCCTCGGATCGGGCGCCCGGGGCTTCGGCGGGCGGGCGGTAGATACCTTCGTCGCCACCGGTCAGTGCGCCGATCAAGTGCAGGTAGCGGTTCCGCAGACCGGCCTGATCGAGACCCGGCTCGGTGGGCCGATGGTGGATGTCGCCGAGCAGACTGCCCGGGATAACTACCCGGTGCGGGCTCGACGGGCCTCCATGTTCGTCCCGGAGGCCCAACTGGTGCGCGAACTCGTGCGCGTACTCGGTCGGATGGGCACCGATGTGCCACCTGTGCTGGTCCATCTGCCCGCCGGGTCCGACCAGGTCCACGGTGAGGTGCGGGTCGCCGTCCGGGCCGACGTGCTCGACCGTGACGTGCAGATGGTCGCGGTTGGGCAGCACGTGATCGCCGTCGTTGAAGTGGTGCTGGACGCCCTGCTGGAGGAGGTTGACGGTGTTGGTGGTGTCGTCGGCGCTGCCGCCTCGGAACGCGATGCGGACCGTCAGATCGGTGTAGGGGGTCCCCTCGTACGTGAACCGGCGCTGGTCGAAGCCGGAGCGGACGATGAAGCGCGGGCGGTGGGCGTGCTCTGGGTCCTGCAGGTCGGACTGCCCGCCGGGGTCGGGGGCCACCTGATCGGCGGCCGTGGAGCCGCGGGAAGGTCCGGCCGGTGCCGGGTGGGACGCGGAAGCGGCCGGCTGCGCCGGCCCCGCGGTGGACGCGCCGCTCTCGGCGCTCTGCGCGGCGGCCGCGGCGGGCGGCGTTCCAGCCTCGGATGCGCCGGGCGTGCTGCTGCCGGTCTGTGGGCGGGCGGACAGGTCCGCGGGGCCGGACGTGGACAGGCCAGGGCCGGAGACGCCCGGGGCGGATTGGACGGGCTCCTGCGTACGGACCGGTGGTGCGGGCGGTCCGGCGGCGGTGCGGACAGCGGCGGCATCGCCCGAGCTGGGTCGGCCGGTTGCGGTCGCGACGGCGCGATCCGCGCTCTGGCCGGCCTCGCGGGTCTGCGGCGGTGCCTGCTGCGGCGCCTGTTGTGGTGTCTGTTGCGGCGCCTGCGCTGCGGCTTGGCCGGAGGCCTCGGCCGGGCGGGCGGACGGTGCCTGAGGTGAGAGGGAGGCGGTGGTGGGGGGTGGTGCGGTACGGGTCTGCTCCGCCGAAGTGTCGTGAGGGGCAGTGGTGTTGTGGGGTGCTGCGGCGGGGGGTGCCTGGCCGGGAGCGGTGGCGGTGGGGGTGGCGGTGCGGGGTGGCTCCGCCGAAGTGTTCTGGGGCGCAGAAGTGTGGTGGGGCGGTGCCTGAGGGGTGGTGGCGGGTGGTGCGGTCCGGCCGGGTTCGGCCGAACCGGTCCGGGGCGCGGTGGTGTTGTGGGGTGTTGCGGCGGGCGGTGCCGGGGGTTCGGTGGTGAGGGGGTGGGCGGACGCGGCGGCGGCTGGTGGTGCGGTTCGTGCGTGCTCCGCCGCGCTGTCGTGAGGTGCGGGTGGTGCGGTCCGGCCGGGTTCGGCCGAGCTGCCGTGCGGAGCGGATGCGGACTCGGGTGAGGTGGCCGGGGGTGCGAGGTGGGAGGGCTCGGACGAACTGGTCCGAGGTGGCGCGGTGTTGTCGTGCGGGGAGGCAGCCGGCGCCCCCGAGCGGGTGATGTCCGGGAGTGCCGATACTCCGTTGGCCGGGCGCGGCGGGGCGTGCGGGGCAACGCCGTCCGCGCCGAGGCGCGCCGCGCCGGAGCCCTGGCCGGCGGCCCCGGAGCGGGCGGGCTGCCGTACGGTCGGGCCGCCGGCTGTCGCCGAGCTCGGGCTGTCGGCCGGTCGGGTTCCGGCCGGTCGGGTGCCGCCCGAGGTGGCTCCGGCGGCGGGTCCGGTAGCGGTGAGCGTGGTCTCGAAGCCGGGGAGCCCCGAGGCCGCGGCCGGGGCCTCGGGCGGTCCGGCGGTCTCCCGGCCGGATTCGAGTTGGCCGGACTCGGTTTGGCCGGAGGGGAGTTGGCCGGGCGGGAGTTGGGCGGCGGCGTTGGCAGGTGAGGACTCGAGGCCGCCGGTCGCGGCCGGTGGCGCCGACGCCTCCGCAGGGAGGCCCGAGCCGTCGGCGACCGGATCCGGAGCGCGGCCGGAGCCTGCACCGGCGGTCGCGCCGGCACCGTCCGCAGGCGCGACCGCCGGCAGTCCCGGCCCGTCGTCGCCGACGCCCCGGTGCCCGCCCGGGCCGCCCGCCGACGACAGGTCGGCGCCACCCGTCCGCGTCCCCGTCCCCGTCGCCGCTTCCGTTCCGGAAGGGCCGCGACCGTGGGCGCCCTCGGCGTCGGGCAGGTGGACGGCGGGCGGGACGTGGACGTTGACGCCGTCGATCTTGGGGGCCGGGCCGCGGCCGCGGCCGCGCCGGCCGGCGCCGGACAGCATCCCGCCGGCCGCGCCGCCGGCGCCCGCCATGGCGAGGTCGTTCGGGCCGCCGAAGGTGGCGGACAGCACCGTGCTGCCGGCGATGCCGTTGACCCCGCCGATGGCGCCCTTGCCGACCAGCGTGTTGGCCGCCTCCTTGAAGACGCCGCGCGCGCCTTCGCCGATCACTCCGCCGACCCCTCCGCCGACCGCGCCGCTCGCACCCGACATACCCACCGAGGACCAGTCCCACGAGGTGCGGTCGTGCATGAGCCGCTGGATCGCCTGGATCCCGAGGTCCATCCCGGCCATCAGGACCGCGCCGCTGACGATGGACTGCATCAGCCGCCGCAGGATCATCATGACCGCCACCCGTGTCGAGGTGACGGCGGCCGGAATCGCCTCCGGGGCCCAGAACGACAGGTCGACGATCTCGTTGGCCAGCCACACCAGCTGGGCGAGGATCATCAGTTTGGCGTGCTGGAGCTGTACCCCGGTGTTGCGCGCGGCGAGGCCCAGCTGCCCCGAGGCGTTGGCGACCTCGGGGATGCTGGTGCGCAGGCTCTGGACGAAGTGCTGGAACTGGTCGGCCACCTGGCCGCCGACGTGCTCGAGTACGGAGCTTCCCGCTGTGCCGAGCCGGTCCACGAGTCCGATCAGCCGCCGTTCGGCGTCCTCCCAGGCGTGGCCCAGGACGGCCATGGCGTCCTCGTCGCCCTTCGGCCAGCGCGAGCCGACCGCCAGGGACGCGACCCAGCTCAGTGCGGGGGGCAGTTGGATCGTCACCGCTTCCCCGGCCTGGTCGGGTGCTGGCCGCCGCCCTCGTGCCCGCCGATGGCAGGGGCGTGGTCGCCGCCGCCGTTGAGGGTCTTCGCGTGCGCGGCGTTGTCGTCTTCCAGCTTCCGGAAGTTCTTGGCCATGGTGTCGATGCCGTCGGCCGTCTGGTTGACGACGTCGGCCATGGCCGAGAACCCGAGCAGGAGTTGGTCCCGGGGCCCGTGGTAGACCTCGGAGAACTGGCGGCCGGACTCGTCGTCGCCCCAGCACGGGCCGATGGCGGCGAGCCGTTCGGTGAGGCCGGCGCCGATGCCGTGGAACTCGGAGGCGATCTCCCGTACCCGGGTCAGTGGTTCGCGCAGGCCCTCGGGGTCCACGGCGAAGGTGCGGTCAGCCACGGCTGCTCCCGGCGTCGAGTCCGTTGTCGATGTAGTCGCGCACCCGGTCCGGCATACCGGGCTCCTCGGCGAGCAGGTCGGCGGGGTCGGCGGTGCCCCGGAGCAGGGCGGCGGCGCTCGCCCCCGACGGCAGGCGGAGGTCGGTCAGTTGGGTGACCTGCTCCAGCGCGTCGCGCCGGGCCTCGGCGATGGTGGTCAGCAGGGCCTCCGAGAGCTCCTTGGGGGTGAGCCGCCGGAAGGCGCCCGTGGGGAACTCGATCGCGGTCACCTCGCCCTGGGCGTTGGCCGTCACCTTGACGGTCTGCCGGGGCGCGGTCGCCGTCCCGGTGGTGCCGTTGATCCGGCGCCGGGTCTCGGCCGCGCCCGCGCGCTGCTGCTGGTACAGGGCGAGGAGTTCCTCGATCTCCTGGTCGTACGTCGAGCTCATGGTTCCTCTTCCGGCTCTGGTCAGATGATGGCGCCGAGGCCCGGGGCGTCCGAGGCGCCCCACAGGTCGCGCTCCTGGACGAGCAGGTCGGCGGCGCCGCGTACCGGGGCCTCCTCCTGCGCCGCCTCGGCGGGCTCCTCCTCGGGATCGGGTGCGATGTCCTCGGTGGAGCAGGA
This sequence comes from Kitasatospora sp. NEAU-CNBT7, assembly GCF_057220535.1. Taxonomy (NCBI): domain Bacteria; kingdom Bacillati; phylum Actinomycetota; class Actinomycetes; order Kitasatosporales; family Streptomycetaceae; genus Kitasatospora; species Kitasatospora sp. NEAU-CNBT7. Next base: position 379,612 of record NZ_JBXQQB010000002.1, read on the forward strand.
CAGCGCGGCTCCGGCGAGGGCGGCTGCCGCGGGGGTCGCGGCGGCCTCGCCGGTGCGGTTGGGCTGCCAGGTGGCGAACGACGGCTCGGCGGCCGGCACCCCCCAGGTGCCCTCGTCGGCGGTGGCGGGGCCGTCGGCGGTGACCTCCGCCTCCTCCTCGGTGGAGGCCGCCCAGAGCAGCGGCGCGAACGCGGCACCGGCGACGTCCCAGCCCGTGTCCGGCTCCCCGTCGGCGGCGGCCGCGGGCAGGGCGACCGCAGCGGTCGCCTGCCCGGCACCGGCGCCTTCCTCCGCCGGGTCCTCGGCGGTGGCTGCGGGCCCGGACTCCGCGGAGTTCTCGTCGTCGGGACCGGCCCCCGGTCGGGAGCCGCTCCCGGCCCAGAGCGCGGCGGCCTCGCCGATGGTGAGCGCGATGGCAGCCGCCTCGCGGCGCTCCCGGTCACCGTCACGCTCCCGTTCGAGCGCCGCGGCGGCCTGGGCGGGGAGGAAGGGCAGGGTCAGGCCCTCGCCGCCGGCCGCGGTGCCCGCCTCGGCGGCGGTACCTTCGGTCCCGGCGGTCCACGGCTCGGCGTCCTGCTCCAACAGGCCGGAGGCGTCGCTGCGTTCGGTGTTGGTTGCGGCGGGCTGGGCGCCACTGCCGAGGCCCGGCGGGAAGGGCATGCCCGCGCCGGAGAGGGTGGGCTCGTGGAGGCCTTCGCCACCGGCCGGGAGGGTGAGGCCTTCGGCGCCGCTGGGCAGGGTGAGGCCTTCGCCGCCGGTGGCGGTGCCGAGGTGGGTGGCGAGGTCGTCGCCGACGTCGGTGGACCCGGCCCAGGGTTCGGCGTTGTGGTCGAGCAGGCCGGAGGCGTCGCTGCGTTCGGTGTTGGCGGCGGCGGGCTGGGCGCCACCGCCGAGGCCCGGCGGGAAGTGCATGCCCGCGCCGGAGAGGGTGGGCTCGTGGAGGCCTTCGCCACCGGCCGGGAGGGTGAGGCCTTCGGCGCCGGTGGGCAGGGTGAGGCCTTCGCCGCCGGTGGCGGTGCCGAGGTGGGAGCCGAGGTCGTCGCCGACGTCGGTGGACCCGGCCCAGGGTTCGGCGTTGTGGTCGAGCAGGCCGGAGGCGTCGCTGCGTTCGGAGTTGACGGCGGCGGGCTGCGCACCGCCGCCGAGGCCCGGCGGGAACGGCATGCCCGCGCCGCCCAGGCCACCGGTGGTCAGGCTCCCGGGGAACGGCACCCCCGCCTGCCCGAGGCCGGGGAACTCGGAGCCCGTGGACAGGCCCGGGAGAGCGGTGGGCAGCCCGGAGGAGGTGCTGAGGTCGCCGGGGAACGCGGCGGGCTTTCCGGCGCCCGCCCCGCTGCCCAGCCCTCCGGTACCGCCGGTGCCGAGGCCGCCGGGGAAGGTGGCGGGCTTTCCGCCGGTGAGGCCGCTGCCCAGGCTCCCGGTACCGCCGATGCCGGTGCCGCCGGGGAACGCGCCGACGGGGGGCGGCGACGACCAGGTGCCCGGGTCGGCCGTGCCGAGGCTGTCGCCGATGCCGCCCGTGCCGATGCCGCCCGTCCCGGCGCCCACGGTGCCGGTGCCGCCCAGGCCGGTGCCGCCGGGGAACGCGCCCGGCAGCGGCACCCCGGAGCCGAGGCCGCCGAGGCCCCCGGTGCCATCGGTACCGCCGGTGCCGAACGGCGGCAGGGGGGAGACGCTGCCGAGCTTCCCGGTGCCGTCGGTGCCGGTCCCCCCGGCGAACGGGTCGGCGTCCGCGGCCCGGAGCGCACCCGTGCCGAGCCCACCGAGCCCGCCGAGTCCGTCGAGCCCGCCGAGTCCGTCGAGCGCGCCCGGCCCGCCGGTGCCCGTGCCGTCGGGGAACGCCGCGGGGCCGGCGAGATCGAGCGGGCCGCCGGCCCCGGACAGCGAGGGTGCGCCGCCGAGGGAGCCGGCGCCCTTGGTGGCCAGGCCGCCTTCGAAGGGGGTCACGGCCGCCTTCGACCCGCCCGGACCGCCGCCGAGCCCGCTGCCGGCGGCACCCGGGTTCGGCAGCTTCAGCGCGTCGAGCTTGGTGGGGGAGGGCTCCGCCCCGAGTGCCGCCTTGTCGGCGCCCTTGGAGCCGTCGGCCTTCGCGAGGTTCGCCAGATCGCTGGGGTTCGGCTGGCCGGAGCCGCCGCCACCCCCGCCCAGCGGAGAGGTGATGGGGTTCGGCGACGAGATCTTGTCGATGGTGACCTGGTACTCGGAGGCGAGACTCTTCAGGACCTGCCGCATGTCATGGTTCATCAGCTCGACCACGCCGGGTGCCTTGCTGACCGGTACCAGGCCGTTGGACATCGCGTGGTAGCCCATCAGGTCCGCCTGGTTGGCGTACCAGTTGTCGATCTCGATGATCTTGTTCTGGGCGTTGCGCAGGTTGACCGCGTTGTCGGCCAGCTGCTGCGGGACGGAGTTCCCGCCGGAGTCCCCGCCCGAGATCTTCTCGGCGACCGCGCCGACCTGCCGGGAGAACAACGTGATCATGTCCAGGAAGCTGTCGGCGGCGTCCCCGGCCCACACACCGTCCTTGCCCGCCAGCGCGTTGCCCTGGTCGGCCAGGGACTGGGAGATACCCTCGAAGACCTGCTGGACCTGGTAGAAGGCGTCGGCCGCGTGCTGCAGCGACTGGGGATCGGCCACCGACTTGGCCTGCGAGAGGTTGGCCTCGTCGGACACCCCGTTGCTCATGCCGATGATCGCGGCCTGGATGTGGTGCCAGTCCCACGTCTCGTAGTCCTGGACGTGGAAGCTGCCACCGGTGGGATTGCCGAAGAGGACGCCCTTGTCGTCCGTGGTGAAGTCGTTGTCGCTGCTGCCGGTGTCCGTGCTCTTGTCTCCCATTGACCCCTCCTGGTCCCTGTGTGCGCACCGCCCGCCGCCGCCCCCGCACCCCGGGGGCGGCGGCGGACCGCGCGCCGATCAGTCGTGCTTTCCGGTGGTGCGGCCGTCACCGCCGGCGCTGCCGCCGCCGGTGCCGCCCGTCCCGTGACCGCCGCCGTCGCCCGCGCCGTCGCCAGCACCACCGGCGGGGCCGGCGGCCGGGCCGCTGGCGGGATCGCCGCCCGCGTCGTCGATGAACGTGTTGAACTTCCCGCTCGCCTCCGCCATGGCTTGGTGGAGGTCCTTGGCGGTCATCTTGTTGGCGTCCTCGATGGTCTTGTACTGGCCGCTCAACTTCCTCACGCCGTCGCGCAGATCACCGAGTGCGTGACCGAGGTCGGTGAGCGCCGTGAGGCACTCGGCCTTGAGGCCGGCGTCCTCGTCCAGACCGTTGACCTTCTGCCGGATCATCGCGGCGTGGTAGAAGTTGCCCGGGTGCACACCGATCGGCTGGAGCACCTTCTTCGCCGCATCCACCGGGGCGATGAGCGTGGCGATGTTGTCGGCGAACTTGTCCAGCGAGGCCGTGTCCACCGTGGTCCCGGTGCCCGTCTTCCCCGGCGGCGGCGGGACGGTCGGCGCGGTGAACCCCGACGAGGTGTCGTAGTGACCGTGCCCGGCCGCGACCGAGGTGTCGCCGCCGAACGCGTTGGGGTGCTTCAGGGTGCCGCCGCTGCCGCCGCCCGACGAGGAACCGCCGCCCGAGGACGAGCCGCCGTTCTTGAGGTACTCGATGTCCTGCTTGCTGTCGGCCATCCGCGGGTCACGACCAGAGCTGGACGCCGGAGCGCTCGCCGTAGAAGTAGTACTCGTTGATGGTGCCCAGCATGTTGGCGGCGTTGGCGGCCTTCTCGGTCATGTCCGCCGCGGCGCTGTCCCACTGGGCCTTGACCTGCGCGTAGGTGCTCTGCGCGGCGCTGGTCCACTCGGCGAGGTGCACCGCGGACTGGCTGTCGAGGTCGGCCAGCGTCTGGTTGATCCGCTGGGTGATGGCGGTCATCTCGCCGACGACGATCTCGACCTGCTCCATCTGGACCCGGTACGTGCTCATGCTGATGTCTCCTCGGTTCGGGGGTGGGGTGGTGGCGTGGTCAGAGCGGGAAGCCGACGAGGCCCGAGCCCGCGCTGACCTGCTGCGCGACCTGGTGGGCCACGTCCGCGGTGTTCTGGTGCGTGTTGGCGTACACGTGGGTGTTCTCGGCCAGCGTCTCCAGCATCCTGGTGAGCGCCTGGTTGAGGTTCCGGAAGTCGGCCAGCCACTGCTGCATGGCCTGGTGGTAGATGTTGGCGGCCTCGCCGGTCCAGCTGGCGGCGAGCGCCTCCACCTGGCCCTCGACGTTGGCGTACGAGTTGGTCGCGGCGTCCACCGCGTGCTGGAACGTGCCCTGGGCGGCGGTCATGCCCGCCAGTTCGACCTGGGTGAGCTGCTGTGCCATGGCGCTTCCTCTCAAGAGTGTGCGGGTACGGGTTCCGGCTGGGGTCGTTCAGCCTCGGGGCGGGAGCCGGGGCCCGCCGGAGGACGTGTGAGGTCGGCCAGGGTGACCGTGCGTCCGTGCGCGGTGGCGGCGATCCGCTCGGCCAGCCGGTGCGCCGCGTACGCGGTGCGCTGCGCGGGCTGTGCGTCGAGGGCGGCGGCCAGTGCGGCGCTCGCCTCCTCGTCCAGGCGCATCCCGTAGGACGACAGATGGCGGAGCGTCAGCTCCAGCGCGTGCCCGGCCGTGCAGTCGGCGAGCTCGACGTACTGCGCGAAGGCCCCGGCCAGCTCGGCCCGGCCGCGCAGGGTGTCGATCAGGTACGGGGCGCTGCCGGTCAGCACCAGCACGGTGCCCTCGGCGCTCCTGGCCGCGGTGGCCAGCGCCGCGAGGACGGCGTCGCACTCCTCGGGCCGGCGCCCGGTGAACGCCGGGTCCGCCTCGGCCACCAGCACCCCGCCCGCGGCGTCGGCCAGCGCCGCCGTCAGCCGCAGCAGCGGCTGCTCCGGCCAGCGGGCCGGCACCGCCGACAGCGCCAGGTGGGTGGTCGAACCGGTGGCCAGCAGGCCGAGTTCGGTGAGGGCGTGGGCGTACACCCGGGCCAGGGCCCGGCGTCCGCTGCCCGGTGCACCCTGGATCACCAGGTGCGGGGTGGGGCCGGTCGGGGTGCCCGCCCGGCGGGCCTGCGCGATCAGCAGCAGCCGTTCGCGCAGCGCGGCCCGGGCCTCGTCGGCGCCGGTCATGGCGGCGAGGCGGTCCAGCGCGGACCGGCCCGCGGCGGGCCCGGTCGACGGCTCCGGTGCGACGGGTGAGGCGGGTGAGGCGGGTGCGGCGGGTGTGACGGGCAAGACGGGTGCGACCGGTGCGACCGGCCGGCCCGGCGCGTCCGACGCCTCCGGTTCGGCCGGTTCGACCGGTTCGGTCGGTTCGATCGGGGCCCCCGGGTCGGCCTGTGCGGACGGTACGGTGATCACGTCGGAGCCGGTCAGGCGGGACAACTCCCGGTCGCTGTCCGGAGGTTCCGTGGCCAGCCGGGAGGCCTGCCGGTTGATCATCTCCTCGAAGACCTGCCGGGCGACCCGGCCGTTGCCGAAGGTGGCGCTCTTCGGCACCTCCTCGAAGTAGCGGTGCAGCGCCGCCACCGCGTCCTCGTCGGGCTCGTAGTAGTGCTTGCCGCACAGGCCCTGGACGATGGTGACCAGCTCGTCGGAGCTGTAGTTGGGGAACTCGACGGTCCGGGAGAAGCGCGAGGCCATGCCGGGGTTGGAGGCGAGGAACTGCTCCATCTGCGCCGAGTACCCGGCGACGATGACCACGATCTCGTCGCGGTGGTCCTCCATCAGCTTCATCAGCGTCTCGACGGCCTCCTGGCCGAAGTCCGGCCCGGTGCCGCGGGACTGGTTGGTCAGGGTGTAGGCCTCGTCGATGAAGAGCACACCGCCGAGGGCCTTCTTCACGACCTCGGTGGTCTTGATCGCGGTGCCGCCGATGATCTGCGCCACCAGGTCGGCCCGCGCCACCTCGACGATGTGGCCCTGGCTGAGGATGCCCAGTTCGGCCAGCACCGCCCCGTACAGCCGGGCCACGGTGGTCTTGCCGGTCCCCGGCGGGCCCGCGAAGACCAGGTGGCGGCTCATCGGCGGCATCGGCAGGCCCATCTCCTGCCGCCGCTGGGCCAGCTTGTTGACGTTGATCAGGCCGGTGACCTCGCGCTTGACGCTCTCCAGCCCGACCAGGGCGTCCAGGTCGGCCAGCGGGCCGGTGCCCAGGCCCGACCCCTCCGCCGCACCGGGGGCCGCCGGGGCGGCGGGCAGGCCGTCGCCGGCCGCGTCCGGCGGCGGGCCGCCGCCGTCGGTGTCCAGCCGGGCGACGTCCGGCTCCCCGGCACCGCGGGCCCGGCCGACGGCCGCGCCGGCGTTGCCGCGGATCTCGCAGTCGTGGATCCGCACCGGACCGTCCGTCGCGGAGCGCACCCCGTCGGCGCCGTTGTCGCACACCGCGCAGTTGTCCAGCTCCGCCCGCGCGGAGGGCTGCAGCTGGACGCCGTGGCGGCGGGCCCCGGTGATCCGGCAGCCGACCGCGGTGAGCGAGCCGCCCTCGGCGACCCGGATGCCGTCCCCGCCGGATCCGGTGAACTCGCTGTCCCGGCAGTCCAGTCGGGCGCCGTCGCCGACCAGCGCGGAACTGCCGCGCAGCAGGGAGGAGTTCAACTCGGCGCGGGCACCGGTGTCCAGGGACAGGGCCGCGTCCCCGCCGGTGGCGAGCACCCGCACGCCGTCCAGTTCGGCGGTGGCCCCCTCGGCCAGCACGAGCCCGGACCCGCGCTCGAGTTCGACCTCCGTCTCGCGGGCCGACAGCCGGCCGGCGTCGGTCACGGACACCGCGGCGGTGGTCGTCCCGGTGAAGGAGCTCTTGTCGCAGACCGCCTCGGAGCCGCCCTCCACCAGCAGGCCGACCGGCGTTCCGACGATCCGGCAGCCCTCCAGCCGGGCCACGGACCCCTCGCCGACCCGGATCCCGCCGTCGGCGGCCGGGCCGATCCCACAGCCGCGGAGCACGGGCCTGGCCCCGGCGCCGACGTGCACCGAGGTGCCCCGGGAGCCGGTGAACGAGCAGTCGGTCAGGACCGTGGCGCCCTGGCCGGTCAGATAGGCGTCCAGCGTCGAACTGCCGCTGACGGTGAGGTTGCTGAGGCTGGCCCGGCCATCCTGTTCCACCGCGACGGCCGGCTTTCCGCTGCCCTCGATCCGGCCGCCCTCGACCACCACGGCGCCACGGCCGTTGACGCAGATCCCGTTGCCCCGCGGCCGGACCAACGAGCAGTCGCGGACCGTCAGTTCGCCGTGCTCGGCGATGACGAACGCGGAGGAGGCGATGTCGGTGAGGACGCACTGCTCCACCAGGTTCGCGCCGGCCGAGGTCACCACGATGCCGGCGCCCCGGGCGTTGGACACCTCGCAGGCCCGCAGCGCCAGGACGCCGTCCTGCCAGGCCAGGACGGCGGCCCAGGACTCACCGGACAGCCGGCAGCCGTCCAGCGCCGCCTGACCGCGCCGCACCTCCAGCACCGGTGCCTCGGCGTCGGCGCCGGAGAGTTCGAGACCGGACAGGCGCACCGCCTCGGCGTCCAGCACCACGGTGCTGCCGGTGGCCGCGTGCAGCACCACCGGGCCGTCGCCGTCCTCGGCGGCCAGCGTCACCGGCCTGGTGACGGTGAGCGCCTCCTCGTACCGGCCCGCGGCCACCGTGATCAGGGCCCCGTCGACCGCGTCGGCCAGTGCCGCGGCGATGGTGGGGTAGGCACCCGGGCGTTCCCGGGAGACCAGCAGCCGCCGGCTCATGCAGCCACCGCCTTCGGCGCGGTGCGGGGGAGCAGACCGGGCGCGGTGCCCGGCGGCAGCGGGGTCGGTCCGGCGTCGCCGCCCGTGCGGGCGGGCGAGGCGGGGCCGTCGGCGGCCCGGGCCAGGCCGTCGAGGGCGATCTCGTCGAGTGGCACGTTCGTCTTCCTGTTCTCCGAGCCCTCCGAGGCGGAGAGTTCGCGCAGCAGCAGTCGGTCCTGGTCGTCGGAGCCCAGCACCCGGAACCTCGTCCCGGGCGGGAACACCACCCGGTCCGGGGCGGCCGGGGCGAGCAGGGCGGTCCGGCGGGCCGTCAGCGACCAGATCAGGAAGTCGGTCGCGCCGGTCACCGGCTCCGCGGTGCGGGCCCACGCGGTGCAGAAGGCCCACTCGGTCAGCACGTCGCCCTCGCGGTACCAGGCCCGTTCGGACGGGTGCAGGGCGGCGCGCAGCAGCGTCGCGCCCCGGTGGGACGGCAGGCGCCGCAGACCTGACGCCACGCAGCGGGCCAGCGGCACGTGCGGCCCGACGGTCGCCGTCCGGACGGCGGCGTCGAGGGCCGGTCCGTCGCCCGTGAGGTAGAGCCGCAGGGCGGCGAGGTCGGTGAAGGCGTCGCTCTCCTCCGCCCGGGTGGTGCCGCGCAGCCCCGGTGACTCGGACAGCACCCGGGACACCGTGCCGGAGGCCGCGTTGAACTGCCGGGCGAAGGTGCGCCACACCCACTCCCGTTCCCGGGCCATCCCGCGCTCGTGCGGTACGGCGCTCGCGTCCGCCGCGGGCACCGGTTGCACCCGGACCGCGGAGGCGGCAGCGGGGGCGGGGACCGGTACGGCGGCCGGGGACAGGGACCGGTCCGGTACGGCGCGCGGCGCGGCGGAGGCCGGCTCCGGCAGGGCGAGCGACTCCAGCCGGATGCCGGGCAGGCGCGCCGGACGGGCGGCCGGTGGCGCGGGCGGTGGCGCGGGCGGTGCAGGTGCCTCCGGTGGCGCCGGTGGCTCCGCCGGCTCGGACGGCTCGGAGGGTCCCGGTGTCGGCGGCAGCGGCGGTGCCGCTTCGGCCGCGGGGAGGGGGGCCGGGGCGTCGGCCGGAGGGTCGGCCGGGGGCGCCGGCGGTGCGGGGACGGGCTCGGGGACCGGCCCCGGGCTGTCCGGGCCCGCGGCCGCGGGCGTCGGCTCCTCGCGGGCGGCCCGCCGGTCGGCCGGGTCCGGCCCGGCCTTTCCGGTGGACCCGGCGTCGGTCTGGGTGTCGGTGTCGGCGGAGTTCACCATGCGGGTGCCGAACGGGTCGGCCGGTCCCTGGACCTCCGGGTGCGTCGGCCCGGTCGGTCCGACGGCCGCCGCGGGGGCGATCGGCGCGGGGACGGTCGACCGCCCGTCCGCCAGGGCGACCGGCGGCCCGCCCGCCACGGACGTCGCTGCCGACGTCACCTGCGGCAAAGCCGTGCCCTGCGTGCCGGGTGTACCGGGGATGCCGCCTGCGCCGGACGCCGGCCCGGCGGAGCTGAGCAGGGCCCCGGAGGGCCGCGCGGGCACCGTGGGATGGCCCGGCGCGGTCGACGCGGAGGGGACCGAGGGCAGGGCCGGTACGACCGGCGCGGTACCCCCGGCGGCCGCGGGTGCCGTGGCCCGGGTGCCGGGGGAGCCGGTCACCGCGAGGTCCTCCACCGTGCCACCGGCGGGCCGGACGCCCGCACGGCGGCGGGTCCGCGAACCACCGAGCGAGAGGAGCCGCGCCGGGGTGCCGGCCGTCCCGGACACCACCGTCCGGGACACCGCAGTCCCCGGCACCGCGGTCCCCGGCACCGCCGGTCCGGCGTCGGTCGCGCTCGCCGTCGCGGAGTCGGCCGTCGCCCAGAACGCGAGGTGCGCGGGCCGCCGCGGAGCCGTTCGGGGCGCTGTGCCCGGGCGGGCGTTGTCGTCCATCACCACCGGCTCGCCGAGCGACCACTGACCGGCCTGGTCGGCGGGCGCGGCGAGGCCCGGGGCGTCGGCGGGCGCGATCCGGAAGGCGTCCCGGGCTTCCGGCGGCAGCCGCCACAGCAGGTCCTGCGCGAAGGCGTGCATCCGCTCGGCGCGCGCCGGTTCGCTGCGGTCGTACAGCAGCGCCGCGTGGCCCCACGGGGCGGGGCGCCGCCGGATGTCGTTGCCGCCGTACGGCTCCAGCGCCGGACGCACCCACAGCCCGGACTGCACGATCTCCAGCACCGTGTCGGGGGCCAGTTCGAAGACGCCGCCGCCGACCTGCGGCAGGTCCGGCAGCGGGCTGCGCACTCCGAGCAGCTCCGGCGGAGCCGTCTCGGCGAGCGGGTGGCGGCGCGGCGCGTAGCGGTACTGCGCGGCGAACGGCTGCCAGCCCGGGGAGCCGTCCGGCAGCAGGCCGCGCACGTCCGGCGGGGCGTCGTGCCCGGCCGGCAGGACGGGCAGCCCGGCGCACACCACCACGTGCTCGCCGAAGGCGTCCGCCAGCTCCTGGCCGAGCGCACCGGCCCCGGGGGGCAGTGCGACCGGCCCGTACGGGACGAACCGCACCTGACGGCGGGCCGACGGCAGCACGGTGTTCCACAGGCCGAACGCGTCGGCCAGCGGCACCGCGGGCCCGCCCGGGCTGCCGAGCACCACGGTCAGCACCTGCGGGTCGGTGGGCAGCGTCGCCACCAGCCTGCGCCACCCGTCGAGCAGGGCGGTCGGCCGGGCGCCGCGCAGCCAGACACCGCACGGCACCGACTCGACCACGCCGTACGGGCTGGTGGCCCACGGCCGGTCGAGGGTGGTGAACTCCCACATCGGGCGCGGGTAGCGGCGCGACTCCGGCCGGGCGGGCGCGCCCGGGCGCAGCTGGAGCCAGCCGGCGCCGTGGTCGATCGGGACGAACAGGCCGCCGCCCGCGGTGGGTACCGGCCGGCCGTCGGGGACCAGCACGACCCGCCGCAGCCGGTCGGAGATCCGCTGCCCGGCCCACCGGGCCTCCGCCGGGGTGGCGCGCCCGAAGACCAGCCGCAGGCTGCCGGGCCGCCCGGCCAGCAGCCGGGCCACCGCGTCCCAGACGCTGTGCGGCGCGCCGTGCGGCAGGTCGAGGACGACGGGGGTGTGCTGCGGGTCCGGTGCCAGCCCCGCGGTGAACTCCACGGCCTGCCGGTCCGGCCGGCCCTTCGGGTGGACGAGCAGGGCGGGCCCGACGGCCCGGCACTGCAGGGCCCAGGCGGCGGGGCGGGCCGGGCGGGGGCGGGTCCTCAGCCGCACGGTCACCGACCTCCCAGCGTGGCCCGGACGGCCGCGACGTCCAGCGCCGGGCCCTGCGGGAGGTCGGCCAGCAGCTCGGCCGGTACCGGGGTCCTCGGCCGGCCGGCCAGGCCGAGCTGGGCGGCGGCCGGGCCGTCACCGATCGGGTAGGCGGTGCCCTGGTCGTCGATCAGATAGCTGCGCGGGGCCGCGGCCCGGGCCGCGAGCTGGGTCTGGTCGACGGCGTAGACCCCGCGGTCGGCCGGCAGCAGGACCGTCCGCCCGCCGGTGGCCGCGGCGCCGTCCTCCAGGACCACCTGGGTGCCGAGGGCGGCGCCGTCGGGTGTCTGGGCCAGGCAGAGCGCCTGGCCGCCGCCGGCGGCCGGCGGCGCGTTGCGGACCTCGGGCAGGCGGTCGGGCGGCGGGGGAGCGGTGGACAGCGGGGTGCTCGCCATGTCCGCCGCGCCGACCTGGCGGACGGCCGGGGCGCCGGGCACCGCGGCGAGCAGCGCGGCCTCGGTGGCGCTGACCGGGGCGATGCCGTCGGAGCGCATCACGTAGTGGTGCTCGGTGCCGCCCGTGGTGGTGCGGAACAGCTGGCCCACGGTGACGGCGGCACCCGCCACCTGCCCGGCCGGGCCGCCCGCGCCGGGCACCGCCGGGGCGGCCAGCGGCGCGCCCTCGGGCAGCGCGGCGAGCCAGCCGGGACCGGCGGGCACCGCCCGCTCGCCGTCGAGGCCGAGGGCGATCAGTGCGCTGTCGGAGGGCACCGGGTAGCGGACGCCCCCGAACAGCAGGTAGCGCCTGCCGTCGGGCCCGGCCAGCAGGGCCTGCCGGTCGGCCGGTACGGGGGTGGTGTGCCCCTGCGGCGCGAAGTCCACGACCTGGCCGGTCGCCAGGTCGGGGCGCAGGCAGCGGGTCCAGCCGCCGGTCAGCAGCCCGGCGGCGTCGGGCACGGCGTCCGGCGCGCCGGGGATGCCGACGGGTGCGCCGTGCGGGGCGCCGGCCAGCGTGGCACGGTCGGCGGTCTGCATCGGGGTGGCGCTGCCGGCCAGCAGCAGCGCGGAGGCCCGGTTGCGCACCGGGCGCAGCTCGCCGTCGAGGTACAGGTAGCGGTTGCCGGTCTGCTGCTCCAGGACGATGGAGCCGGGGGTGCGCCAACCGGCCGAGGGGACCGGCGAGATCAGCCCGTACACGCCGGAGCCGGCGCACAGCAGGACGGTCACCCCGGCGCCCAGGAAGGTGCCGAGCGCGGCACGCCTGGTCGGGCTCTCGCCGCGCCCGGGGTCACCGCTCACCAGGGCCGTGGCCAGCCTGCCCATGGCGAACTGGTAGGCCTGGACGTGGTCGCGTCGGGTCTGCACGGGTCTCCTCCCCTCAGCTGAACAGCGCCCGGACGGCGGCGTAGAGGTGGACGGTCTGCAGCAGCAGTGGGAACAGGGCCAGCGCGGTGAGGAGTTCGAGGATGTCGCCGGTGTGGCCCCAGATCGGCAGCGGGCGGCTGTCCGGCAGCCGCCGGGCGGCCGTCAGCAGCAGTGCGGTGGCGGCGAGCAGCAGGACCAGGACGGTGAACCTCGCCCCCGCCCCGGCCGGGGCGACCCGGACCAGGAGCAGGACGGTCAGCCCGGCGGTACCGGACAGGACCGCCGCCACCCGCTGCACGGTGCCGGTCAGACCCCGGGCGCGCAGCAGCACGGCCGAGCCGAAGACCAGCGGGACCAGCCAGCCGGTCCACCCGGGCAGCTGCGCCAGGTACCAGAAGCCCGCGGTGTGGACCAGGGCACCGGCCACGGCGAGCCCGTCGAGGCAGGCGGTCGCGACGGCCACCCGCCGTTCCACCCGCTCCTGCGGCTCGGGCTCGATGTCCTGCTGCAACTCCTCCGCGTTGTTGGGCAGTTGCGGGGCGCGCAGCCGGGCGGCGCGCAGCGCCAGGCGCGGGCCGAAGTGGCCGAGCACGAACACCGCACCGGCGGTGACCGCGACCGCCTGTCCGGTGTCCCAGTGGGTCAGCCGGACGAGGGCCGCGGCGCCCCCCGCGGAGACCGCGCCGACCAGGGCGGCGGCGCCGGCCGCGACCGGCAGCGCCCGCAGGCCGAGCAGCAGGGCGGACAGCACGGCCACGCCGGCGGCGGCGATCAGCACGCCCGGCGCGTCCGGGTGGTGGCCGCCCGACGTCAGCCCGGCGAGCGCGCCGAAGAGCAGCGAGCCGCTGCCGGTGACCAGGGCGGCGGCGCGGTCGCGGGCCGCCTTCCGGGCGGCCGCGGCGCCGGCGGCCAGGAGCACCGCGACGGCTCCCGCGGCCGCGGCGGTGGCCGGGCCGGGGCCGCGGCCGAGCAGGGCGGCCGCCAGGGCGAGCAGGGCCAGGGCGGCCAGGGCGAGTGCCAGCAGCCGGGTGGAGCGCGGCTGCCAGCGGCCGGGCCGGTCGGTGACCACCTGCGCGACCCCGTCGGCGAGGTCGTCGAACTGCAGGGCGGGCAGGGCGGCTTCGGCGGGCCGCAGGTGCAGCACGTCGCCGTCGCGCAGGCCCAGGCTCTGCGCGGTACCGGCCGGGTCGAACGGGTCCTCGCCGAGCCGCTGCAGCACCCACGCGGAGCCGGGTTCGGCGGCGGAGCCGGGCAGGGCGTCCAGCAGCAGGGCCTGCAGTGCGGAGACGGTGAGGGTGACGGGGATCGCGAGGTCGCTGCGGCCGGCCGGGCCCGCCACGGTGATCCGGCAGACCTCCGGGACGGCGAACGGTTCGCGCAGGGGTGCGGTGCGGGGTGCGGGGGTCACGGGGCGGTCACCAATCCGGTCTGCACGAGCCGGACGGACCGGCGGGTGACGAGTTGGGCGCGTCCGGCGGGCAGCGTGCGCGGCCGCGCCTCGCCGAGGAACTTGCCCTCCTCCTTGGGGTAGGAGAGCAGCAGGGCCGGATTGCCGAGCTCCCACAGGGGCCGCAGCACCGGGTCCATCATGGCGCGCGCGGCGCCGGAGGTACTGCGGGCGACGACCAGGTGCAGGCCGATCGCGCGGCCGTGCGGCAGCAGCGGCACCAGCGGGGCCAGCGGCGCGGGCTGGCCCGCGGACGCGGCCAGCAGGTCGTAGTCGTCGACGACCAGGAAGAGCAGCGGCCCGCTCCACCAGTCGCGCCGGGCGAGCCGTTCGGGCGTGATGTCGGGTCCGGGGACCCGACGGCCCAGCGAGACCACGGTGTTGGAGGCGAGCTGCCCGAGCGATTCCCGGTCGACCACGTAGCCGACCCGGTACTCCTCCGGGACCATCGCCAGCAGGCCGCGCCCGGGGTCGGCCAGCGCGATCCGCGCCTGCTCGGGCGTGTACCGGTCGGTGATGGCCCGGATCGCCAGGCGCAGGGCATTGGTCTTGCCGGTCTCGTCGTCGCCGAACACCATCAGGTGCCCGGTGGCCGAGAAGTCGTGCCAGACCGGCTCGAGGCGCTGTTCGTCCAGGCCCAGACAGATCCGCAGATCGCCCTCGGCGGACGGGAGTTGCTCGACCGGCAGGCGCGAGGGCAGCAGCCGGACGCCGGGCGCGTTGGGGCCGGTCCAGAAGGTGCCGATCTCGGCGACCGCGGCCTTGGTCGCCTCGGTGAGGTCGGCGGTTCCCGAGTCGCTGTCCAGCCGCGGCAGCGCGGCCAGGAAGTGGTAGCCGGACGGTGTCAGGCCGCGGCCCGGCTGGTGCGGGACGGCCGCGGCGATTCGGCTGCCCACCTCGGACTCCAGCGCGTCACCGAGCCGCAGTTCGAACTTGGTGCCCAGCATGTCCCGCAGCCGCGGCCGGATCTCCGACCAGCGCACCGCCGAGGCGACCAGGTGGATGCCGAACGACAGGCCGCGCACCGCGAGTTCCATCACCCGCGGCTCCAGGTCGTCGAAGTCCTGACGCAGCGTGAACCAGCCGTCCACCACCAGGAACACGTCGCCGTACGGGTCGTCCACCTCGCGCCGCTCGCGCAGCCGCCGGTACGCCGCCATCGACTCCAGGCCGCGCTCGGTGAACTCCCGCTCCCGGCGCTCCATGAGCTGGGTCAGCTCGGCGACGGTGCGCAGCACCCGGTCGCGTTCCAGCCGGGTGGCGACCGACCCGACGTGCGGGAGGCCGGCGATCGACACCAGCCCGCCGCCGCCGAAGTCCAGGCAGTAGAACTGGACCTCCTCCGGTGTGTGGGTGAGCGCCAGCGACAGGACCAGGGTGCGCAGCAGGGTGGACTTGCCGGTCTGCGGCGCACCGACCAGGCCCAGGTGGCCGTCGGCCCCGGACAGGTCGGCCACCAGCAGTTCGCGGGACTGCTCGAACGGCCGGTCCACCGTGCCGAGCGGGACGGTGAGGCGCCCCACACCCGGGTGGTCGGCGGCGCTCATCCCGCGCACCGGGTCGGGCACGATACCGGGCAGCAGCTGGTCCAGGCTGGGCGGTTCGGTCAGCGGCGGCAGCCAGACCTGGCGGGCCGGCGGGCCGCTCTCCTCCAGCCGCCCGACCAGCACCTCCAGCAGGCTCCCGCGGCCGGACGACTCCCCGGCCGCCCCCGGCTCGCCGCCTGCGGGGTCGGTGCGCGGACCGGGCCGCAGCGACTCCCCGGCCGGGTCCGGCAGGTCGGACAGCACCGGGCCCTGCCGGTCGAGGCCGAACGCGGTCACCTCGTCGCGGACCCGGGAGGCGAGCTCCGGCTCCTCGTCCGGGCCGGCCGGTTCGGGCGCCGGTCCGGACACGTACGCGGCCTTGAACCGCACCAGGTTGGTGGTGTCCACCTTGAGGTAGCCGTGCCCGGGCGCCGACGGCAGCTCGTACGCGCCCGCGACACCGATCACGCTGCGGGACTCCATCGAGGAGAAGGTGCGCAGCGCGAGCCGGTAGGACAGGTGGCCCTCCACCTTGTGGATGCGGCTCTCGTCGAGCCGCTGCGAGGCGAGCAGCAGGTGCACCCCGAGGCTGCGGCCCAGCCGTCCGATCGAGACGAACAGATCGATGAACTCGGGCTTGCTGGTGAGGAGTTCGGAGAACTCGTCGACGATGATCAGCAGCGAGGGCAGCGGGGTCAGCCCGGCCCCCGCGGCACGTGCCTTCTCGTAGTCGAACAGCGAGGAGTGACCGGACTCCCGCAGTAGCTCCTGGCGGCGGATCAGCTCGCCGTTGATGGAGTCGCGCATCCGGTCGACCAGGTGGATCTCGTCGGCCAGGTTGGTGATCACGGCGGAGGTGTGCGGCAGCCGGTCGAGGTTGAGGAAGGTCGCGCCGCCCTTGAAGTCCACCAGCACCAGGTTGAGCACCTCGGAGGAGTGGGTGGCGACCAGGCCGAGCACCAGGGTGCGCAGCAGCTCGCTCTTCCCGGACCCGGTGGCCCCGATCAGCAGACCGTGCGGCCCCATGCCGCCCTGCGCGGACTCCTTCAGGTCCAGCTCCACCACCTCGCCCTCCTCGGTCACCCCGAGCGGCACCCGCAGCCGGGCGGACTGCGCCTGCCGCGGACCCCAGAACGTCGGCACGTCGAAGCGGTGCGGGTCCCGGATGCCCAGCAGCGTGGTCAGCTCCAGGTCCTGCTCCAGCGGGCGGTCGAGCAGGTCGACGGCGCCGCCGGTGCGCCGCGGGGCGAGGGTGCGGGCCAGGGTCTCGGCCTCGGCGGGCAGCAGGGCGTCCGCGGTCGCGGAGATGGTGTCGGCGCCGGAGGGGATCTCCACCTGCCGGCCGTGCACGCTCAGCCGCAGCACCTTGGGCCCGCCGGTCATCGCCCCCGTGGCGTCCAGCAGCACCAGGTTGCGCAGCCCGCCGTGGAGCAGCCGGGAGGACTCCGGCAGCCGGACGCCCTGGGCGACGACCACCACGAACGGCTCGGCGATGCTGGGGCCCGCCGCCGGATCGTGGTCCGGCCGGTCCGCGACGTCCGGGCCGAGCAGGTCCATCAGCTCGTCGTGGTCACCGGCCGCCAGCCGGACCGGGCCCGCCGCGTCCTGCTGCGCCGGGTGCGCGGTGTGCGGCAGCCACTTGAGCCAGTCCCACTCCGTGCGGCCCGCCTCGTCGGCGAGCAGCGCGATCCGCAGCTCGTCCGGCGAGTGCAGCACCGCCAGTTGGGCCACCACGGCGCGCAGCAGGTCGAGCGCGGGTTCGCCGTCCCCGGCCAGCTCCACGCTGGTGAAGCGGCGCAGCGCCAGCGGGACGGGGAGCCGGCGCACGGTCTGGTGCGCCTTGGTGAACCGCCGCAGCGACACCGCCGACAGCGGCTCCAGGTCCTCCACCGGCTTGGTCTGCGGCGGGACGAACTCCAGGGCCGCGCGGCGCAGTCCGAGTCCGATCCGGACCTGCCCGAAGTCCTCGTGGCTCGGCCGCCGCTCCCACAGCCGCGGGCCGCGGGCCAGCGCCCACAGCTCGCCGGGCTCGGGGTTGTCCCACAGCAGGGCGGCCCGCTGCCGGTCGGCCGCGGTCCGGGCCTGCCGCCGTTTCTGCGCCAGGTACCGGAGGTAGTCGCGCCGTTCGGCCCGGGTGCGGCGCCGGCGCTCACCGCCGGAGCGCCCGAGCTGGGTGAGCGTCATACTCACCATCGCGACGCCCATCATTCCGGACATCATGTAGGTGGTCGCACCGGCGGAACGCACGGAGAACATCAGCACCATCGCGCCCGCACCGAGACCCATCGGCAGGTACATCAGCGCGGAGCCGAAATCCATTCCGGCGGGCTCGCCCATCACCGGGGGCTCGGCGAGTTCGACCTCGTCGTCCGGCATGGCGGGACTTTCGGCGCGCGGGGCACGCCTGACCAGCAGATTGCTCACGGGAGTTCGTTTCCTTCGTGCGTGGGCACGACAATTCGCATCACGGACTCTAGGTCGGCCCACCCGCCGCTGTAAATGCGATCCGGCGGCGAATTCCCTTTCCCGGGAGTGCTTTTGACCGTTCGGGCAGAACGGCCCAGGAAAGCGAATTGGTGAAAGCTCAGGTAATCCTCAAGCGATTGAGGTCAGGCCGGTCCGGCGCACCGCCGGGCGGCCTCGCCGCGAGCGATCCGGGCAGGACTCGGGCATGATCGGGAGGTTTCGGGCCCCGAAACCGCACCTGGCGGCCGGGCAGCCCGGGCGAACCGGGCAGACGGCCCGGTCCGGACCGCCCGCGACGGGTGCCCGGGCCGTCCGGAAAACCCTTGAGGGTGCCGCGGCCCGCTGTGGAAGACTCGCCCGATGCCGTCCAACCCGCTGCCGTACCACCGGTCCCCCTCCGGCCTCACCTGGGCCGAGGTCGACCCCCGCACCCACCCCTTCGACGGCCCGTCGGCCCGCGCCGCGGTCGCCGCGCTCGGGCCCGCCCGGACGGTGCCGGTCCGGCCCGCCGGAGCCGCCGCCGACGCGGCCGTGATCGGCTGGTCCCACGGCGAGGGCCGGGCCTGGACGGACACCATGACCGGAGCCCTCGCCGACCACTTCGGCGACTGGGCCCTCGGCTGGCGGTGGGCCCACGACGAGGGCGACATCGGCGGCGGACCGGTGGGCAGCTGGTGCTGCCCGCGGGACTCGATCACCTCCCCGGACGCAACCCTCACCAGGGTCGCGACGGCGCTGTGCGAGTGGCGCGGCTGGCTGGAGGAGCTGGCGGAGCAGTTCGACCGCCACCGGCTCGACACCGTCCCGGCCGGGGACCGGCAGGAGGTGTGGGAGCGCGCCGCCGTCCACCTGGTCACCCAGGTCGTCGACCGCACCGGCGCGGGCGACGCCTGGTACGGGCACTGCGAGCAGGTACTCACCTGGTTCCTCACCCGCTGGGGCGTGCCGGCGGGCGAGGCGCAGGCCCTGGTCGCGGAGGCGATCGGCGGACGGTTCGAGAGCTGGACCGGACCCGGACCCGACCTGCTGGACGACGTCGCGCAGCGCCTCGCACAGTCGATCGGCGAGGCCGACGCCGACGCCGACACCGACGGCACCTGAGCCGTGCCCGACCACCTGCAGACCTGGCTCACCGTCCGCGAGACGGTCCCCTGGCACCGGACCCGCGCCGCCGCGAGCGACCGCCCGTTCACCCCGGCCCGTGACGGAGCCGTCCACGACATCCGCTCTTTCGACCACGCCCGCAGCCCCGAACGGGCGGACGCCCTGCTCGAGGCCCTGCACCGGGTACGGGCGGACGCCGCCGGCGGCCCGCCGCTCACCTGCGAGCTGCTCACCGGCTGGCAGCGGCACCTGCTCCGGTCACCGGACGTCGCGTTTCGCACCCGCCCGGCGTACGCCAAGGCGGGCCGCGAGCAGTACGGCATCGCACCGGACACCCGCAGCCGGTTCGAGGCCTGCCTGGCCCAGGGCGACGACACCCGGCTCCCGCTCGCCGCCCGGGCCGCCCGCGCCTACCTCGACGTCTGCTTCTTCCACCCGTTCGACGACGGCAACGCCCGGTCGGCCTTCCTGACCCTCACCTTCGTGCTGGCCCGCGCCGGCGTCGTGCTCGACCAGGTCGGCCCGATCCGCCGGCTGTCCCGCCGCGCCGACGACCCCGCGGGCGCCCTCGCCCTCGCGGACCTGGTGGCCGTACTGACCGACACCAGCAGGCACCGCGGCACCCCGGCGCCCCTGCCGCTCGTCCCGTAGGGCCTGTCCGGCCGCGCGGATCACGTGCTCCGCGGGCCGCCCGGTCGGGCGGGCGGGCGGAAGCAGACCGTGACGGTCTTGCCGGACCGGTCGGTCCGGGCGCGCCAGCCGTCGGAGAGCGCGTCGATCAACGCCAGTCCGCGGCCGGAGGTCGCGTCGGACCCGGCCTCGCGCGGTCGCGGCGCCACGGCCGAGCTGTCGTGCACGCTGACGTAGAGGCAGGTGCCGTCCCAGGTGAGCACGAGATCGGCGTCGCTGCGCGCGTGCAGGTGGGCGTTGGTGACCAGTTCGGAGACGGTGAGGACGACCGCGTCCGCGGTCTCGGGGGCGTGCACGGTCCAACCGAGTTCGTCGAGATGCCGGCGGGCCCACACCCGCCCGGCCCGTACGCCACTGGCGACGGGCAGCATCCGGGCCCAGCCGAGGGCCTTCATCGCGGGCTCCTGAGCGTTCACGTCCCCGTTCCCTTCCGGTTCTGTCCCCTCCGCCACCCCTACGGCTGCCCGCCTCCGGCCCGGGCACACCCGTCCGTGCTCACCCGTTCGTGCTCACCCGTCCGTGTCCGACCGCATGGCGCACCGAGCCTCGGCGCCGGGCGGTCGGTGCCCACGATCCGTACGTTCCGGGCTCCGCGACAGTCCCCGGTGTGGTGTGACGGGCGGACCCGGGGGCAGGCGAGCGCCGGCCGGTCGGGGAGGGCCCGGCGGCGATCCACGGGAGGTGCGGACGATGGCGATACTGGGTGTCCTCGCGCTGGCGGTCATGCTCTTCGGCGCCGGGCTCGGCCTGGCGGTCGCCGCCGTCGGGCTGAGCGGCTGGTTCACCGCGTCGCCGCCCCCGCGCCGGCGCTGACCGAGGGTAGCCCCGGGCGGGCCCGAAGCGGGCTCAGGGTGAACAGCCGGTGGTGCTGGAGGTCCGCGAGGTACACCGTGGCGGTGCCGATACCGAGGGCCTCGGTGTACGTCCGGGCGATCGAGGGCACGTCCGCCGGGTCCTGGGTGCGCTGCACGCCGAGCACTCCTCCAGCAGCTGTTCGCCGAGCACGAGCGGCGAGGTCCGATCGGACATGGCCCCGGCCGAGCCTGTACCCCACGGCGGCCGCGCACCCAAGTTCCACCGGGTGGCGCAGCACCCGCGACGGGGCCCCGACCGCGGTCGGCCGGGGCCTGGTGGCGCGATTCGGCCCGGTGAGGGCGGCCCGGTCGTGCCGGATAGGTGAGGCCGGCCCGGTCGTGCCGGATCGGTGGTGTCGGCTCAGTAGTAGTGGCGGCGGCCGCCGACCTCGTGCCCCACCGCGCCCATGATCCACAGGATCAGGCCGACGACGACCAGGACGACGCCGATGCTCCACAGGATGGAGATGCTGGTGACGAATCCGATGACGAGAAGGATGACTCCCAGGGCGATCATGCTGACCTCCGTTGTCCGCCCCCTGCGAAAGTTGGTCCAGGTCTCGGTGCTCACGGGGCGCGGGTGCCGGCCGCCCGTGCCTCGGGCCCCTCGTCCTCGTCGCCGTCCCGCGCCTCGGCCCGGACCTCCACCGGGGTGGGCGCCACGACGTTCCGTTCCTCGGCGGACCGCCCGCGCGACGTCTCGTCGGGCTGCGGGGTGCTCTCCTCGGGAGTGGGCACGGCACAGTCCTCTCCGCGCGGCCGGTCCCTTCGGGTGGGACACTCCGCGTCTGCCCGGGCCGCCGGATCCCACACCCTCCGGCGGCGGTGCGGGTCGACCCGACGGACCCGCGCCGCCGCCGGGGCGGACGTCGGGGGCCGCGGTGGAACGGGCCGCGGAGGGCCGCGGTGCGCTCCCGGCCGCCGTGGCCGGTCCGACCAGCGGCGGGCCTGCTTTTCGGGTGATCCGGGCGTGGCTGGCTTGACCCGTCCGGCCCGAACGCCCAGGGTCGGAGCTGCGGCGCAGTCCGTGAACAGTCAGCGAGGCCCTGCCCGCCGGTGCGCCCGCCCGGGCGGGAAGCGGCCCTGAGCGCAGGACGGACGGGTACGCCGGTGGTCCTCGACCTGGTGGTGATCGGAACGGCCATCACCCTGGGGCCGTTGCACAACAGCGCGTTCATCCTGCTGCTCTCCTCCGGGCGCGGGACCCGCAACGGACTGGCCTTCCTGCTCTCCTGGCTGGCCAACCTCGCCGCAGTGATCACCTGTGTGCTGCTGCTGACCGGCGGCACACCCCCCGCCCACCACAGCCAGCCCTCCGTCGCGGCGGTCGCGGCCAAACTCGCCATCGGCCTCGGCCTGGTGCTCTACGGCGAGTACCTGCGCCGCCGGCCACCCCGTCCGCCCCGGCCGCCGCGCTGGGCCGCCCGGGTCGACCGGGCCAGGCCCGGCAGCGCCGCCGGACTCGCCTGGCTCCTGCAGCCGTGGGCGCTGGTCGGCGCGGGTGCGGCGACGGTCATCGACGCGGACCTGTCCTCCTGGGCGGGCTGGCTCGCCCTGGCCGCCTACTGCCTGCTGGCGTCGCTCAGCCTGATCGCGATGCAGCTGTACGCCGTCCGCGCACCGCAGGCCGCCGCCGCGCGGCTCAACGCACTGCGGGCCTGGGTGGAGGGCCACCAGAGCCAGCTGGTGATCACGCTCTCGCTGGTGGTCGGCGTCTGGCTGGTGGCCAGGAGCATCTACGACCTGGTGACCTGAGCCGCGCCACGGTGGCCTGAGCCGGAGCCGGACCCGGCCGGTACCGGACCGGAAGTCCGCTCCGGGAGCCGCCGGCCAGGTGTGGCCGCCGGGTGGGCGGGTAGCCCGGAGGTATGAGCACTGCCACCGGCGCCGATGTGCCGGGCGGTGGCCGGACCGGCCCGGGGACGGGCGCGGGGCCGACCATCGGCGTCGAGGAGGAGTACCTGCTGATCGACCCCGACAGCGGTCTGCTGCTGCCACGGGTCGACCCGGTACGCAAGGTGGCCGGTCTGCACCCCGCCGTGCACCACGAGGAACTGCAGAACGAACTCCTCCAGGCCCAGATCGAGATCGCCACCCCGGTCTGCCGGGACCTCGCGGAGGTCGGCGGTCACCTGCTGCGCCTGCGCCACACACTCGCCGCCGCCGCCGAGGCGACCGGCTGCCGGCTCGCCGCCAGCGGGACGGCCCCCTACGCGCCGACCACGCCCCCGGAGATCACCGACGCGCCGCGCTACCACTCCATCCGGCGCGACGTCTCCCGGCTGGCCGACGAGGCGCTGATCAACGGCATGCACGTGCACGTGGCGGTACCCGACCCCGCCACCGGCGTCGAGGTGCTGAACCGGCTCCGCCCGTGGCTGCCGGTGCTGACCGCACTGTCGGCCAACTCGCCGCTCTGGTACGGCTCCGACACCGGCTTCGCGAGCTGGCGCACCGTGGTCTTCGGACGCTGGCCGATCAGCGGGATCCCGCCGCACTTCGCGGACGCGCAGGACTACGACCACCGGATCGACCACCTGCTGGCGGCCGGCCTGATCCGCGACCGGGGACAGCTGTACTGGCAGGCCCGGCTCTCGGCCCGGTTCCCGACCGTCGAGCTGCGCGCGATGGACGTCCAGCTGCGCGCCGACGAGGCGGTGATGCTGGCGGGGCTGGTCCGCGCGCTGGTCGTCACCGTGATGCGGGACGCGGCCGCGGGCCGCCCCGCGCCGCAGCGGACGCCGGAGAGCCTGGAGGGCGCCGCCTGGCACGCCGCCCGGTACGGCATGGACGGCACGCTGCACGAGCCGGCGACCGGAATGGCCCGCCCGGCCGCCGAACTGGCCGGCGACATGCTGGCCCAGCTCGCGCCGGTCCTGGAGGAACTGGGCGACACCCGGGCGGTGGCCCCGCTGGTCGAACGCCTGCTGCGGGAGGGCAACGGCGCCGAACGCCAGCGCCGCGAGCTCGCGGACCACGGACGGTCCGGGCTGGTCGCGATGATCGCGGCGGAGAGCGCGGCGGCCTGAGCGCGGCAGGCTGAGGGGCGGCAGGCTGAGGGGCGGCGGCCGCCGCACGGTGCCCGGTTGTCGGTGGTCCCCCGTAGGGTCCGGGTATCGGGCCGGACGGAGATCGTGAGGGACTCGCGGCCACGGGGGGTGGGCGGTACGTCCCCGGCAGCCGGCTCGGGACCGACAGGACCGGACTCCACCCCCCGCCTCCGCCCCGTCCCGGACCGGAGCCGTCCGCGGTGACCCGCGAGTGGGACGCTGCCGCTATCGTTCGGGCATGGACATGGGGGCCGAGGTCGCACTGCTGGTCGACGAGGCGGAGCAGCAACTGAACGACGGGGTATGGGACCTGACACCGGGCGACCGGTCCCTGGCCCGCCAGGCCGCTGCCGAGCTGCACGCCGCCGTCGGCGGGCCCGGCGGCGCGGGACGTCCGGCGGACATCGACCGCCTGGAGCACCTGCGCGAAGCCCTCGCCGTGCTGGCCATCGCCCTCTCCCGCACCCACGGACGGCTGGCCTGGTTCCTCGCCGGGGGAAGCGCGGCACTCTCACCCGTCCTGCACTGGCGGGCCCTGCCCGCCGGTGACCGACCCGCCTTCAACACCGTGCTCCCGACCCCGCGGCAGTACAGCGACGCCGAGGCCGCGGTACGCCGGCTCGGCGCCATGCTCACCCGGCTCGGCACCTGACCGCCCCCGCGCCGGGCCGCGGTATCGCCGGCACGCCGCGCAGGCCGTAGGGTCCCGCCATGGCCACCCACGAACGCGAGATCACCGGTCCCGTCGACCTCTGCCTCGACGACGGGCGGCTGGACCCGGTGGCGGTCGGCTGGTCCCGGCGGCCGCTGCACCGCAGCGCGATCCGCGGCTGGGGGCGCACCAAGCGCTGGGAGTACTGGTGCGTCACCACGCCGACCCACCTGGTCGCGCTCACCGTGAGCGATCTCGACTACCTGGCGCTGAACTCCCTCTACGTCCTGCGGTTCGGCGCCGACGACGGCCCGGTACGGGAGTTCGAGCGCACCGCGATCGTGCCCGGCGGATTCGGTGTCCGCCTTCCCGACGGCATCGCGGGCGCCGCGGGCTGTCCGCCGGTACGCGTCGGACCCGAGCGGCCCGTCCGGGGCCAGGTGTGGGTGGAGATCGGCGAGGCGGACGGCGGAACCCGGCTGCGGGCGCGGTGCGTCGGCCCCGGCCGGCGGCCCGTCGAGGTCGACCTGCTCGCCGAACTCCCGGACGGGCACGAGACGCTGTCCGTCGTCGTCCCCTGGGGCGAACGCCGGTTCCAGTACACCTCCAAGCACACGGCCCGGCCGGCCTCGGGGACGCTGCGCATCGGCGACGAGGTGCTCGGCTTCGGCGAGGACGCCTGGGCCGTCCTCGACCACGGGCGCGGACGGTGGCCGCACCGGGTGGCGTGGAACTGGGGCGCCGCGTCCGGCCGTACGGACGGGCACACCGTGGGCCTGCAGTTCGGCGGCCGGTGGACCCGCGGCACCGGCTCGACGGAGAACGCGCTGTGCGTGGACGGCCGGATCTCCAAGATCGGCCAGGAGCTGGAGTGGCGGTACTCGCCCGGGGACCCGCTGCGGCCCTGGACCATCCGCGGCGGAGGACCCCACGAGATCGAGCTGACCTTCACGCCCTTCCACAACCGGGCCACCCGCACCGACCTCGGCCTGCTCGCCAACCGCACCGACCAGTGCTTCGGCCACTACGCGGGGACCGTCCGCACCGACGACGGCGCGCGCATCGCCGTCGACGGGCTGCTCGGCTGGGCGGAGGACGTCCGGATGCGGTGGTAGCGGCCGGAATCCCGTGGCGTGGGGCACGGCACGCCGGGCCCGCCGGTGTCGGACCCGCTTCCTATCCTGGGGACCATGACCATTCAGCGCATGGACAACGTCGGCATCGTCGTCGACGACCTCGACGCCGCCGTCGCCTTCTTCACCGAACTCGGCATGGAGCTGGAAGGCCGGATGCCGATCGAAGGCAGGTGGGCGGGAAAGGTCGTCGGGCTCGACGGCATGCGGAGCGAGATCGCGATGATGCGGATCCCGGGCGCCCCGGGCCGGCTCGAACTGGCCACCTACCACGCCCCGAAGTCCATCACCCCGGAACCGGCGACCACCCCGGCGAACACGCTGGGCCTGCACCGCGTCATGTTCGCCGTCGACGACCTCGAGGACACCCTCGCCCGCCTCCGCCCGCACGGCGCCGAACTCGTCGGCGAGGTGACGCGCTACGAGGACAGCTACCTGCTCTGCTACCTCCGCGGGCCGAGCGGCATCATCCTCGCGCTGGCCGAAGAGCTGAGCTGAGCTGAGCTGAGTGTTGCGCGGTACAGGGCCGGGTGCGCCCGCCGGCGGCGGACCGGCTCCTTCGGCGCCGCGGCACGCCGCGCTCTAGCATGAGAGACGAGATTCGGCTCGATGCCCCGCACCACCGGTGAGGAGGCGGCCATGGCGCTGGACGGCAGAGGCGGACCCGGGGAACCGGACGGCTCCCGGTATCCGCCGATCTCCGAGCACGGCCTGATCGGCGACCTCCGTACCGCGGCGCTCGTCGCGACCGACGGCACCATCGACTGGTACTGCTGCCCGCGCTTCGACGCACCCAGCGTGTTCGCGGCCATCCTCGACGCCGACCGGGGCGGCAGCTTCGAACTGGCCGCCGACGTGCCGGCCCGGACCCGGCAGTTCTACTTCCCCGACACCAACGTCCTGATCACGCGGTTCTTCGCCGCCGACGGGGTCGCGGAGATCCAGGACTTCATGCCCGTCGTCGACGAGTCCCGCGAGGCCGACCGCCACCGGCTGATCCGGCGGGTGCTCTGCGTCCGCGGGGTGCTCCCGTTCCGGGCGAAGGTCGCGCCGCGCTTCGGCTACGGCACCGAGCCGCACACCGTGCACCTCGACGGGCACGAGGCGGTGTTCCGCTCCCCGTCCCTGACGCTCGCGCTGACCACCACCGCGCCCCTGGAGAGCGACGGCGTCGACGTGTGGTCGCACTTCAAGCTCCTGGAGGGCGAGTCCCACGTGTTCGCCCTCGACCGGATCGGCGACGACCTCGCACCCCGGGCGTGTCCGCGCGCCGAGGCGCAGGAGCAGGCCGAGGCGACCGTCCGGTTCTGGCGCCACTGGCTGTCCCGCTCGCAGTACCACGGCCGCTGGCGGGAGATGGTGCACCGCTCCGCCCTGGTCCTGAAGCTGCTCACCTACGCGCCCACCGGCGCGATCGTCGCGGCGCCGACGATGAGTCTGCCCGAGCAGATCGGCGGCGAGCGCAACTGGGACTACCGCTACGTCTGGGTCCGCGACGCGGCCTTCTGCGTCTACGCCATGCTCCGGCTGGGCTTCACCACGGAGGCCGAGGCGTTCATGGGTTTCATCTCGGAGCACGGGATCCTGCGGGGCACCCGGGAACGCGGCCCGCTGCAGATCATGTACGGCATCGACGGGCGCCGCGACCTGCCCGAGTACGAGCTGCCCCACTTCGAGGGCTACCTCGGGTCCGCGCCGGTGCGGGTCGGCAACGCCGCCACCGGGCAGCTCCAGCTGGACATCTACGGCGCCCTGATCGACTGCATCTACCTCTACGACAAGTGGGGGCAGCCGATCAGCAGCGGCCACTGGGACGAGGTCGGTGCCGTGGTGGACTGGCTCTGCGAGCACTGGGACCAGCCCGACGAGGGCGTCTGGGAGACCCGGTCGGGCCGGCGCGAGTTCGTGTACTCGCGGCTGATGTGCTGGGTCGCGCTGGAACGCGCGATCCGGATCGCCAACCGGCGCGGACTCCCCGCCGACCTGCCCCGCTGGCGGCAGTCCCGCGACGCGATCTACCGGCAGATCATGGCCCGCGGCTGGTCGGCCGAGCGCTCGGCGTTCGTGCAACAGCTCGACGGCAGCGTCCTCGACGCGTCCCTGCTGATGATGCCGATGGCCAAGTTCGTCTCGCCGAGCGACCCCAAGTGGCTCTCCACACTGGACGCGCTCACCTCGGACCTGGTCTCCGACTCGCTGGTCTACCGCTACGACCCGGCGGCCAGCCCGGACGGACTGCGGGGCCCCGAGGGCACCTTCTCGATCTGCTCGTTCTGGTACGTCGAGGCGCTGGCCCGGGCGGGCCGGCTGGAGGAGGCCCGGCTGGCGTTCGAGAAGATGCTCACCTACGCCAACCACGTCGGCCTGTTCGGCGAGGAGATCGGCCGGACCGGCGAACAACTCGGCAACTTCCCACAGGCGTTCACCCATCTCTCGCTGATCAGCGCCGCTTTCAACCTGGACCGCGCACTCGGCTGACGCCCGCGTCGCCCACGGTCGCACGGCCTGGCCCGGGCCGCGGCGGTGCCGCCGCCCCGCCGCCCAGTCCGCCGACACCTTCTGCGACGGCAGCGGCCTCGAGTTCCTGCTCCGCCTGCGAGTGGCCGCTGTCGCGGAGGGCCGCAGCCGAAGGCCCGGACGTTTTGTCGTCCGGGGCCGTGAGAATCCGGAGCGGCCGGGTAGGCGCGGTACCAGGAACCGGCCCACCAGGCCCGCCCCACCGGGGCCGGCCCACCAGCACCGGCCGGAGCCACGCGATCGGAGGCCGCGGATGATCCAGCTCGCCGACATACGGGAATGGCGCGAACACGATGTCGTCGACCGGGACGGCAAGAAGATCGGCGCCCTGGAATCCATCTACGTGGACACCGCCACCGACGCCCCGGCCTTCGCCACCGTGACCATCGGCCTGCCCACCCGCCACCGGCTCGTGTTCGTCCCCCTCGACGGCGCCCAGGCCGGGCCCGGCTACGTCCGGGTCGCCTTCCCGAAGGCATCGGTCAAGGACGCACCCGCGATCGACGTCGACGGCGTCCTGCCGGCCGAGGACGAGCCGGCGGTCTTCGCCCACTACGAGCTTCCGTACACCCCGGGCACGGGCGGCGAACGCCGGCTGGCCCGTCGCTGAGAGAAAGGGGTGACCTTCCCCGATGGCATGGATCCTGCTGCTGCTCCTGCTGGCCGTTGTGCTCGGCCTGATCGGCGCCGTCGCCAAGGGCCTGATCTACCTGCTGGTCATCGGCATCGTCGTCTTCATCGCCGCCCTCGCGCTGTCCGCCGTCCGCCTCCGCCGGACCGGCCGACGCCCGACCCGCTGACCGCGCGGGACCTCACGGCCCACTCCACGGGCCCGGCGGTCCGACGCTCCTTCCTGGCGTTCGCCCGGCGCGGCCCGCTCGGTGGCAGGTGATGCGAAGGCCGACCTCCAGCGCTGCTCCCTCCCCGTCGACGCTGCCGGACGCCGCTCCCGTGCCACCCTCCCCGGCCGCAGGCTGCCGCGCAGCACCCGGAACGGAACGTCGCAGCCCACCGCAGGCCGAAAAACGACACGCGCCGGCCGTCCTGCTGTTCTCCGCCACCGCCCGGGCGGCGGTGTCGGACGCGGCGTCCGGCGGCCGTGCAACCGGACCGGACTATGGTGGGCGGATGGGTGAGCAGCGGCGACGGCCCGGTGGCGGGGAGCCGGCGAGGGTGAGGCACCCGCTGGCGCGGGCGGTCCTCGCCGTCGGCGGGGGCCTGCTGATCGTGGTCGGCGTCATCCTGCTCGTGCTGCCGGGCCCGGGGCTGCTGCTGGTACTCGCGGGCCTGATCCTGCTCTCCCGGGCCGTACCCGCCGTGACGCGGTACGTCGAGCCGGTGCGGGTGCGGGCGATGCAAGGGGCCGAGGCGAGCGTCGCCTCGCGATGGCGGATCCTCGGCTCGGTCCTGGCCGGTCTCGGCCTGATCGGCGCGGGAGTGGTGTGGGGCCTGCTGACCGGCCTGCCGTTCTCCGGCTGGAGCACCGGATCCAGCCTGATCCTCTCCGGCACCGTCCTGCTCGCGCTTCTCGTCTGGAGCCACCGCAGGGTGCACGGCAACCGCCGTTGACCTCCCGCCCGGGAGCGCCGGATGCCGTGGGCCGGCGGGCTCCGGGTGCGTAGCGTCCACCACGGACCGGCACCCAGGCACCGGAGCGACCCGGCAGCTCCCGGGCGGTGGTGCGCGGCCCTCCCCGGGCGGGCCGCGGTGGAACCGGCGAGGTCGGCGCCGCGTCGCGGTACACGGGAACGATCATCTCGGGGGGCGGCATGGAGTCGACGAAGGACCGGACGAGGGCCAAGGGCTGCGCGTGGGCGGTGGTGTGGGGCCTGGCCGCCCTGGTGCTCGCCACGGCGGGCACCCTCTACGGCAACATCCGGGTCATGGACGCCTGGCACTGGTGCCTGACCCAGGACCACGAGCCCGACCCCACCATGGCCGCGGCCACCCGGTCGGTGTGGGTCGTCATGCTGGCGGTGCTGGTGGTGCTCCGCGTGGTGGTGTCCGACCTGGTGAACAGCCGGTGGTACGTGATGCTGCCGGTGCTGTGCGTCGCCGCCGCGGCGATGACCTGGCTGTACGTGATCGGGATGGGCGGCCCCGCCCCCGTGCCGCCGGGTGCCCCGGAGGAACAGGCCTGCTGGACCATGCCGAGCTTCCCGTTCCTGCGCTGATCCGCACCCCGCCCGAGGCCGCCCCGGCTCGCCCGTCGGCGTCCCCGATCAGTCGAAGCGGTGCGCGAACGGGCGGTCCGGGCAGCCCCGGCACTCGAAGAGGTACACGCCGCCCAGGTCACCGAGGCTCAGGCCGGCACCCTCGAAGCCGCGTTCGCGGTCCTCGACCGGGGTCCACGCCCACCGGGGGTCGCTCTCCTCAGTGCTCTCCACCGTCAGCAGGTGGTCCATCGGCCGCCGGCAGCCCGGGCAGCACGGCCACCGCGGGTCCTGGCCCCAGCCCGGCCAGCCGCCGAGCTTGGACCCGGGTGCCGTGGACAGGTGGTCCTGATAGTCCCAGCCGGTCTCGCGCTGCACCCGGTCGATGCGGTCCTCCAACTCGTCCCAGAGCTCCTGCGGGAGGTCCCAACTCGCGTACTCCGTGACCGGTTCGGGGTGCAGGACGCACGGCCGCGGCACGTTGCCGTACCCCGCCTGCGCCGGTGGCGGCGGCGCCTGCCGCACCGCCCCGACGGCCGCCGCCGACCGCCAGTGCACCGCGGGCACCACCCACCGCTCCCCGTGGTAGAGCGGGCACCAGAGCACTTGGAGCAGGTCGCACCCGGCGGGGAACGGCAGCAGGTCCGGCACGTCGGCGCGGTGGATCTGGACGACCGCGACCATGGGCGACCCCGCGTGCTCGGGGCACGACGGCCACGGTTCCCCGGCGGGCCACAGCAGCGGCCCGCCGAGCGAACTGTCGCCGGACGTCGGCTCACCCCGCCGGGGGTGCAGTCGTACGGTGTCCCGGCGGAACGGGACCACCTCGGGGAAGAGCTCCTCGACGGGCAGCGGGCGCGGGGGCGTTCGACGGGTCACCGCTGGACCGTACCTGCCTGATCCGGCCCGGCGCACCGGGGATTTTCGCCGCGGGCGGGCCGCCGGCCCGGCCCCAGGGCGGGCGACGGTGACCTCCTCGCCGTCACAGGCCCAGCAGCAGGTCCCGGACGGCCGCGGGGCGGGACAGGAACGGGTGGTGGCCCGCGTCGAGTTCGACGACAGCGCCGGCCCGGCGGGCGAACTCGCGCTGCAGCGCGGGCGGGGTGCCCCGGTCCTCGGCGCAGACGAGGTACGTCGACGGCACCTGCTGCCAGGCGGCCGCGCGGACCGGCTCGCCGGTCACCCGTACGCTCTGCCGGGCGAGGTGATCGGCCGCCTGCACCTGGACCGCCGGGTCGCAGTCCTGGAGGAACGTGTCCACCAGCAGTTCGGGGCGGACCCCGAAGGTGCCGGCGCCGGGGTCGACGTCGAGGAACGGGGAGGGGCCGCCGTCCCCGAAGTCCGACAGGCTCTGCCCGACCTCGGGCAGGTAACTGGTGATCAGCAGGAGATGGCGCACCGCCCCGACGCCCGCGGCGGCCTCCGCGGTGACGATGCCTCCGTAGCTGTGGGCGACCACGACCGTCGGCGCGTCGCCGGCCAGCAGCACCTCCCGCACCGCCGCCACGTCCTCGGCCAGCCCGGCGCCACCCGCCCCCGCGGCCGGTCCCGCCTCGCCGCAACTCGGCAACGCCGGGGCCACGCTCGCCACGCCCCGCTCCTGCAGCAGCTCGGCGGTGCGGTGCCACCACCACGACCCGTCCCGCACGCAAGCCCCGTGCACGAACACGACCCTCATCGCCACCTCCACATCGGTCCCGGTTCCCCCGGCCCATCCTGCTGCGTCGGCGGCCCGCCGATCAGGCTGCTCCGCGATCTCCCGAGGATCGGAAGGTAAAAGATGGGCAAAGTGGCGGGCTGGTTCGCCGAAACGGCTCTCTCTCCTCTGTGGACGGGCGCACCGGCCCTCCGAAGCCCGCAGCAGCACCCCACCCCACCCACCGCACCGCACCGCACCGCACCGAACCAGGATGGTCCCGTGAACGATCTGCCCATATCGTCCCTCCACGCTCTGCCGGACGGGAACGCCGAACTCCATGTGGTCCTGACGCTCAGCTGGAACGACGTCGCCTCCCTCGGCCGGGAGGCCGGCCGGCTGGCCACCCGCCTGCAGCGCGCGGTCAGCCTCGACGAGGCGGCCAGCCACATCCTGAGCGCCCGGCCGGAGACCGCCGCCCCCGCACGGGCCCGGGCCACCCCCGCGCTGGCGCAGCCCGCCGCGCCGGCCGTCCCCGCACAGGTCGAACAGGCACGGCAGAGTGCCGAGTTGATGATGCGACCGGCCGCCGCTGCGGACCCGGCGAACGCGGGCGCACCGGCGGTACCCGCAGCACCCCCGGCTGCCCCGGTATCCGCAGCACCCCCAGCCGCCGTCCGGCCCGAAGCGGTCGCCGCACCGACCCGGCCGACCTCGACGGTGCCCACCGCGGTGCCGACGTCGGCACCCACCGCGGCACCGGTCACGGCACCGGCCGCCTGAGCGCTCCCGTGCGGCGGACCCGGCGCGGCCTGCTCCGGCCCGCCCCGGGGCCGCCGCACACCCGCGGCGAAGTCCGGTCCACTTCGCTCGCCTGCGTGGGAGGCGTTGTCGGCGAGGCCCCCTAGCATGGGCGAATCTTGATCATCCCCGGGCCGGGCCGCCGGTGGCGCCACGCCGGCCGGCCCGGCCCCGCCCGATGGAGCCGCACCCGTGCCGACCAGCCCCACCGCCACACCGCCGTACGCCGTCCCCTGCCCCGGGCCGGACGGCTCCGCAGAGCGGTACGCCCTCGTCTCCGGCGACGGGCGGCTGGTGCGGGCGCCGGACCTGAGCGCGGTCGGGCCGTTCCACCCGGACGGCCGGGGCGGGTCCGTCGCCCCCGCCGCCGACCCCCACGGCCGCTGGGGCTACCTCGACCAGCACGGCGCCTGGCTGGCCCAACCGGCGCTGCGCCGCACCGAGGGCTTCGACGACAACGGGCTCTCCCGGTTCCAGGCCGACGACGGGCGCTGGGGCTACGCCGGCACCGACGGCACACCCGCCATCCCGGCGACCCTGACGGCGGCCGGGCGGTTCCGGCACGGCCTGGCCACCGCCCGTACCGAGGACGGGGTGGGTCACCTCGACGCCACCGGCGGCTTCGTGATCCGCCCGCAGTTCGCGGCGGCCGGGGCGTTCGCACCGAACGGGCTCGCCGCGGTGCGGATGGCCGACAGCGGGCTCTGCGGCTACCTCGACCGCGCGGGCCGAACGGTGGTCGAGCCGCGCTTCGACGGCGCACTGCCCTTCGGCCCCGACGGCGCCGCGCCCGTCCGGGTCGGCGACCGGTGGGGCTTGATCGACGGGACGGGGGAGTGGATCGTCGAGCCGTCCTTCCCGATGCTCAACGCCTTCGACGCCAACGGCCTCGCATACGTCCTGGGCGGCTCGGTCGGAGACCACTTCCGGGGCTTCCTGAACGCCCGCGGCGAGGTGGTGATCAAGGCCCGGAACCGGCTGTCGCAGACCTTCGGGTGCGGGCTGGTCCGCTTCGCCAAGGGCTACGAGCACGGCTACCTCGACGCCACCGGCACCGAGGTCATCGAGCAGGAGTACGAGTGGGCCGAGGACTTCGGCGCCGCCGGGGCGGCCGTCGCCCATTACCTCCAACCCCTGGACGACGACGACCCCGAGGAGGCCCGGGCCGCGGCCGCCGACCGTCCCTCCGGCCGGGCCTGGGGCGTCCTGCACCCCGACGGACGGTTCATCCCCGTCGACCACCCGGAACCCCTCACCGACGCCGCCGGCTGGATCCTCGGGTTCACCGCGGGCAGCGGCCTCGCCGCCTTCGTCACCCGCGACGGCGGGGTCGCCCACGTCGACCGCGACGGCCAGGACGTCTGCCGGGTCGAGGCCGCCGCGGACGGCGCCACGCTGCGGCTGATGGACCGGTCCGGCACCCTCCTGTGGGAGACCACCGCGGCCGGGGGCACCTTCGAGCGCGTCGAGCCCACGCACTGCCGCGAGGCACCCTCCTACCTGACCTACCCGGGCGCCCCGGACCGTGACCTCACCGACCTTGCGGCCGAACTGCTCGCCGCAGGCCCCCGCCGCTTCGAGCCGTGCTCGCTGATCTTCGGATCCCGGGAGGACCCGTACGAGCCGGCCGACCCCGAGGACGACCCGGACGTGGACGGCTCCTCGTACGGCGCGATGACCGTGGTCGCGGAGGTGTTCCTCGAGGCGGAGCACCAGCACGACTTCTCCTTCCTCCAGGACTGGACGGTGGAGCGGTTCGGCGAGCTCGAGTCCGACGCGGTCGAGCGCCTCACCGCGCGCTACGGCGAGCCGCTGCCCGGCGTCGAGATCCACCTGGCCACCGGCGACGGCGAATCGTCCACGGTCTGGCAGGTCGGCGAGCGGCAACTCGTCCTGCAGTCCTACTTCCTGGTCGGCGACGGGGACGTGGAGATCCAGCTCTGGCTCGCCGCCGTCGCGCCGAACGACGCGGACCCGCTGCCGTAGCCACAGGCACCGGATCCTCGCGGACCTCGTCGGTGACTTCTACGGCGGCGACCCTCGACGCCGGGGCGTCCGGTCCCTGAAGCGGGTCGGTTGCGGGTCGCGTGGGCTGCGGGCTGCGGGTCAGTGACAGGTCAGTGGCACGTCACCGGCGGGTCAGGCCGGTGAGGCATGCTGAGGGTGCGTCAGGGAGCGGGCAAGGCTCCCCGACCGGGAGAGGTGCCCGGAGCGGTTCATCGGGTGCCTGGCCGGCAACGGCCGAGCAGGGTCCGCGAGGGCCCGCGCAGGTTCGAATCCTGCCCTCTCCGCAGCGTGCACGGCCCCTGACCCGCTCCGCAGTTGCCGGGCCCGGCCGGCGGGGGCGGGCCCCGGCCGGTGTTCGGACCTTCCCGTTGTCGTACCGGTGCGGCAGGATCGGCACATGACGGAACAACAGATCGATGGAGACTCGTCGGCCCGGGCCGCCGCCACCTACCTCGCCGGGCTCGGCGAGCGGCTGCGGGGTGACGGATGCGTGGTGACCTCGACCACCTGGGGCGACCGCCAGGTGGTGATAGGCAGCCGGTCGGACCGCAAGATCCAATGGTTCGGCACCAAGGTCGAGCTGTTCGTCCTGGCCGCCGCCGTGCCCGCGGTCGACCAGGCCGTGCTGGCCGAGTACACGGGCTGGGCGATGGACTACACCAAGCACCTGCGCAGTGGTCTGCCCGGCGCCCGTAACGCGGCGATGATCCTCCCCGCCCTGGTCAGCGGCAGTGTCCAGCGGTCCGCGACGGACTGGGCCGCCAAGGACGCCCGGATCCTGGGAACGACCCTGGTCGGCCGTCCCGTCACGGTGCAGACGGCGGCCACCGGTGCCGGCCGGGTGACTATGTACCGGGGCCGGGTCGCGTGGGGCGGGATGTTCACGGGCCACGTCCTGGAGAAGGCGTCGCTGTACTTCCCCGGATAGGCCCGCGCCGGGGGACTCACGCTGAGTGGCCTCCACCGAGGGCCGCTCCCGCCCCCGGCGGGACGGCCGCCACCAGCCCCGTGCCCCGCCCTACGGGACGCGGCCGGTTCCGGTGCCGGTGCCGGTGGCGGTTCCGGTGCCGGTGGCGCTCCCTTCGTCCGGGAGGCCCCAGAACGATCCGTGCAGGCCGACCCGCGCGAAGTAGTCGCCTGCCGCGGCGGGGTCGCGGCGGGTGTAGCCCGCGTCCATGCGGCCGGTGTACCAGTCGGCGGCGAAATGCCACAGCGTCTCCAGGTCCATCACGTAGCCGCGCTCCTGGCCGGTGCGCCGCAGCCAGGCGTCGACGCAGTCGGTGGAGCAGAACAGGCGCTGGTTGCCGCAGGTGCGGACCACGTCGTCCCAGACCCGGCTCATGGGGACGAGGAAGTGCGCCACCTGGTCGCCGGGCGGTGGCGCCTGACGGCCGACCACCCAGGCGTGCGGGGTGTCGCAGGCCGGACAGCGGGTGGCGACCAGGACGTCGGGCTCGTCCCGCAGGAGGTGGGGCAGGGCGAACGAGTCCCAGGCGCAGCCGCCCCACCACAGCGTCCGGGCCCCCATGACGGAGAAGCCGAGCGGTACGGACGCGAACGGGTGGGCCATCACGATCCGGTCGCCGTCCTGCGGGTCCAGGACCACGTCACGGCTGCCGTTCAGTGCGTGGAGCTCCCGGCGGACCCCGTCCGGGGTGAGGGAGGTCAGCGCGGCGAGTTCCGGCACGCCCGGGGCACAGCCGGTCCGGGCGAAGCCGTGGTAGACCGCGAGGCGTACCCGTTCCGTCGCGGGCAGCGGGGCCGGGGCCTCCGGGCGGGTTCCGGTCATCCTGTCGCTCCTCTGTCGACGGGGGCGGCCGCCGTCCGGTCCGCCCGTACCAGCATCGACCACGACTGCGCCGGGCGGCACCCCAACACCCGCCCGGTGAACGGTGAACCGGGAACGGTGGACCGCGGACCGCGGACCGTCGACCGGGCGGCTCAGGGCCGGGTGTCGCCGTTGCCGCCGTTGTCGCCCTTGCCGTCGTCGCCGAGGTCCGGTGCGTCGGCGGACAGCAGGTGCTCGGCGCCGCCCTCGAGGAGCCGGGCCATCTCGGTGGAACGCGGGAGCATGGTCGCCTCGTAGCTGCGAACGGCATCGGCGAGGGTGGCGGATCCGGCTATGGCGAGGGCGAGTTCGGCCGCGTCGAGCATGGCGAGGTTGACGCCGACGCCGAGCGGGGGCATGAGGTGGGCGGCGTCGCCGAGCAGGGTCACCGTCGGGGTGTGCGCCCAGGTGTGCGGGACGGGAAGGGCGAGGATCGGGCGGTCGACGTACGGGCCGTCGTTGTCGGTGATCAGCCGGCGCAGCCGGGGCGACCAGTGGGCGTACTCGTCGAGGAGCAGGGTGCGGATGCCGGCGGTGTCGTCGGCGCTCAGGCCGCTGCGGCGGATCCAGTCGGCCGGGGCGCGCCGGATGAGGTAGGCGCGGATGTGGTCGCCGCTGTTGCGCTGGGCGAACAGGCCGCGGTCGCCGTCGCCCGCGGCGGCGCTGCCCGGGCCGACCAGCTCGGCGATCTCGGGGTGCAGCTTCTCGACGTCGGAGAACCAGGCCTCCAGGAAGCTCACCCCGGTGTACTCCGGAACGGCGGGGGAGACGGCCCGGCGGACCCGGGACCAGGCGCCGTCCGCGCCGATGACCAGGTCGGTCCCGACGGTCGTGCCGTCGGCGAAGTGCAGCTGCCGCGGCCCGTCGGCGGGCCCGCCGACGGCGGTGAGGGTGTGTCCCCACCGGACCGTTCCCGGCCGGAGGGAGCCGAGCAGCAGGTCGCGCAGCTGCCCGCGGTCGATCTCCGGCTTGAACAGCTCGCCGTCCTGCGGGACGTGGTGCGAGGTGACCGTGCCGGCCGGGTCCAGCCGGCGCATCTCCTGCCCTTCGGGGCGCGCCAGCTCGAAGAACCGGTCGAGCAGGCCGGCCTCCCGCAGGGCGAGCTGGCCGTTGTCGGCGTGCAGGTCGAGGGTGCCGCCCTGGTTGCGGGCGCCGGGGCCCGGGTCGCGGTCGTACACGGTGACCGCGATGCCGCGCTGCTGGAGGATCCGGGCGCAGGTCAGGCCGCCGGGGCCGGCGCCGATGATGCTGATCCTGGCCCGGGCGGGTGCGAGGTGGTTCATGGTCGTCCTTCCGTGGGTGCCCGGTCACGGCCGGCGGACGGGTGCCGCCGGCTCGCCGGGCACTGCCCACGTTATTGAAGCGGTTGCAAATGTGCAATCGTTCAAAGTTTGGCGCGGTCCCAAAGAGCCGGATAGGGTGACGACCATGGCAGAGACGACCGACCGCACGGCAGCCGGCGACCGGGCAGGAGCGGGCGACCCCGCGGGAACGGGCGGGCGGCGGGAACGCAAGAAGGCCGCGACCCGCCGGGCCATCGCTGAGACGGCACTGCGGCTGTTCCTGGAACGCGGCTACGAGCAGGTCGGCGTCCGCGAGATCGCCGAAGGCGCCGACGTGTCCGTGTCGACCCTGTTCAACTACTTCCCCGCCGGCAAGGAGGCCCTGGTCTTCGACGAGGACGCCCGCAACGAGGCCGCCCTCGTCGGTGCCGTCACCGACCGCCCCGCGGGCCGGACCATCCCCCAGGCCCTGCGCGCCCACCTCACCGCCTTCGTCGACTCGGCGCACACCAGGGACCCCCGCTTCGCCGACTTCCAGCGGCTCGTCAACGAGACCCCGGCCCTGCGCGAGCACTCCCGCACGATGTGGCTGCGCCACGAACACGCCCTGGCGGTCGCCCTCGCCGAGCAGACCGGCCGGCCGCACGACGACGTCATCTGCGCCGCCTACGCCCGGTTCACCCTCGAAACCCTCGCGTTCGCCCGCACCTGCCCCGACCCCGCCGCCGCCGTCGACCAGGTCTGCCTCCTGCTCGACCAGGGCTGGACGGCCACCGTCACCCCCGGCGACGACCCTCGCCCCGGCGCACCCGCCGCGGACCGACCCCTCTACGGGTAGGGGGCGGCGCCTGTACCGGTCCGGCTCGGTGCGGTGCGGTCCGGTGCGGTGTCAGCGTGCGGTCAGGCCGGTGGGGCATGCTGAGGGCACGTCAGGGAGCGGACACGGCTCCCCGACCGGGAGAGGTGCCCGGAGCGGTTCATCGGGTGCCTGGCCGGCAACGGCCGAGCAGGGTCCCCCGGGGCCCGCGCAGGTTCGAATCCTGCCCTCTCCGCCCCTGCCCTCTCCGCTCCTCCCCGCCCGGCGGGTGCGGTGCGCCGCGAGGTCAGGACTCCTGGCCGGTGGCGGCGAGGACGATCTCCCGGATGGTGACGTTCGGCGGCTGCCGGTACGCGTAGGCGATGGCCTCGGCGACCGCCTGCGGATCCAGCGCGCCGCCCGCGGACTTCTTCCACGTCTCGTAGTCGCCCCTGATCCGCGCGTCGGTGGTGTGGGACAGCAGCTCGGTCTCCACCGCGCCGGGGGCGATGGTGACCACCCGTACCCCGGCCGAGGCGACCTCCTCGCGCAGGTTCTCCGACATCGCGTGGACGGCGAACTTGGTGCCCACGTACGCGGTGTGGTTCGGATAGGTCTTGCGGCCCGCGACGGAGCTGACGTTGATGATGGTCCCGGCGCCGCGGGCGACCATGCCGGGCAGCACGGCGCGGATCCCGTACAGCACGCCCTTGATGTTCAGGTCGACCATCCGGTCCCACTCCTCGGCCTCCTGGTCCGCGATCCGGCCCAGCAGCATCGCCCCGGCGTTGTTCACGATCGCGTCCGCCGGCCCGAACCGCTCCTCGGCCTCGCGCACCGCCGCCAGCAGCGCGTCCCGGTCGGTGACGTCGACCCGGCGGCACAGGGTCTCGGGCAGGCCGAGCTGCTCCAGCCGCTCCAGCCGCCGCGCGAGCAGCAGCAACGGGTGCCCCTCGGCGGACAGGAGCCGGGCGGTGGCCGCGCCGATGCCGGAGCTGGCACCGGTGATGACGATCAGTGGCTTGGACAAGGCGCTTCCCTCTTCGGTTCAGGTACGGACGGAGTGCTTGCCCTCCAGGAGACCACCGACGCTGCCCCGCCGCGTACCGGCAGCGGGGGACAGGCCGTACCGGGGGTGCGGCAGACCCCCCGTAACCGGCGCCGCCATCCGCCGGACAGGCCCTAGCCTGGACGGATGAGCACGTCAGCCGGGCGCGAGCCCAACCTCGAGCTGCGCGACTTCCTGCGCACCCGCCGAGCCCGGATCGGCCCCCAGGACGCCGGCCTGGGCCAGGACACCCGGCGGCGCCGGGTGCCGGGCCTGCGCCGCGAGGAGGTTGCCCGGCTGGCCGGCATCAGCACCGACTACTACGTCCGGCTGGAACGCGGGCGCAACCCGAACGCCTCCGCGCAGGTCCTGGACGCCGTGGCCCGCGTGCTGCGGTTGGACGCGGCGGAACGCGCCCACCTCTTCGACCTGGCCCGCCCCCGGCCGGGCGGCCCGGCCAGGCGTCGGACGGTCGCGCCGCAGCGAGTGCGGCCCGGACTTCTGCGGCTGCTCGACTCCCTGACCGACACCCCCGCCATGATCATGGGGCACAGGCTGGACGTGCTCGCCGCCAACACCCTCGCCAAGGCCCTCTACATCGACTTCGACGCGCTGCCGCACCGCGACCGCAACCTCGCCCGGTTCATCTTCCTCGCCCCCGCCGCCCGCGACCTGCTCGCCGACTGGGAGACCGCGGCCCGCGGAGCGGTGGCGGCTCTGCGCCTGTACGCCGGACGACGCCCCGACGACCCCCGGCTGACCGAGCTGGTCGGTGAACTCTCGGTCCACGACGAGGACTTCCGCCGCTGGTGGGCGGACCACGACGTCCTCGAGTACACCCACGGCACCAAGCGCTACCACCATCCGCTGGTCGGAGAACTCGTCCTGGACTACGAATCCCTCACCCTGCCCGACGACCCTGACCAGGCCCTCTACCTCTACACCGCCGAACCGGCCGGCCCCTCCGCCCAGGCCCTTCGCCTGCTGGGCAGCTGGTCCGCGCCCCACACCACGGACCGGGCAACGGACCGGGCAACGGACCGGGCGACGGACCGGGCGACGGACCGGGGCGCCACCCGGGACGGGACCTGAGGGGTTCCGCCCCCCCGCGTGGATCATCGCAGGTGGCGGCTGCCATCATCGCCGGATGCACACGGCACCACCCCCGCTCCCCGACGCCCCCGCACTGACCACCGCCGCCGCCGCGACCTGGCGCGCGGGCCGGGTGTGGCAGTGGCTCGACTCCCGCTGGGCGGCTCTCCTGCCGGTCACGGTCGGGGTTGTCGCGGCGGTGAGCGACACGGCCGTCTCCTGCCCGACACCCGCCTCCTGCTCCGCGCTGTGGTGGCAGGGGGCCGTGGCCGCCCAGCTGCTGATCGCCGAGGCCGTCCTCCTCCTGGGAAAGGTCCGTCGTCGCGCCGCTCTCGTGGCGGTCGTCGGCGCCCTGCTGTGGCTGCTCCTCGGCGGTCAGCTCAGCCAGACGTTCCGTCTCACCGCACTCGTCGCGCACCTTCTCGTGGCCGCCGTGCTGTTCCGGGCCGAGGCCGGTCGGCGCCGGGCCAGGCGGCAGCTGGACGCGCTGATGGGCCCGGCCGTGGCCTATCCGTGGACGGCGGCCGGGTCCGGGTATCCGGGTGGGCCCCGCCGGCCGCGGGTGCGCGGCGTCCTGGCGGGGCTGCTGGTCGCCGCAAGCGCGGTCCTCGTCGTGCTCGGCATGATCGACCGGAGCGAGGCCCAGGAGCGGATCGCCGCGGCCGCCAGGGTCGAGGGCACCGTCCTGGAAGCGGACTCGCTCGGCGCCGAGGTGGCCTTCCGGCGGCCCGGAGGAGGCACCGACGAGAAGGTGTCGCTGGCCATCACCTGGGACTACACCCCGAGAGCCGGCGACCGGCTGCCCCTGCTCGCCGACGGCCGCGGCTTCGTCGCGATCGACGGGGACACGCCCGACATCAGCGGCTGGTTGGCGGGTGCGACACTCGTCGGTACCGTGGGCGCCCTGCTGGCGGCCTCCGCCGCCGGGTCGGTCCGCCGGTACCGGGCCTTCGCCGGCGCGGCCGGACCGGCGATGCGGGTGCTGGTGCAATCCGACCGCGCCGGCGACCTCCAGGTCCGTCCCGCCGACGGCGACCTCGCCGCACCGGCCCTGTGGCGGCTGCGTGAGCGCGCCGTCCTCCGGTGGCGTACGTCCGAGGCGGACGCCCCGGCGTGGGTGGCGGAGCGACGGGCAGGTGGAGACTGCAACGCGCCGGGTGGCACCCGGGGCCCCGGCCGTCCGGAGGCGGCCGAAGCCCTCGACCGGGCCGACCGAGGCGTGCCCGCCCTGCTCTACCACGGCCCGGGCGGCCGGTCCGCGCAACTCCTGGTCTTCCGGCCTCCGGGGCCCGACGCCGACTGGTTCGCCGTGGTGGCCGACGAACGGCCCGCCGCGCCGAGGTTCCGTCGCCGCGACCGCTTCCGTGAGGATCAGCTCGCCGTCGAGGCCATCGCCGCGAAGTCGCTCGCCGAGGCGCCCGACGGTCCTGCGGAACGCGCCCGCCGGATCGAGATGCCCGCCCTCCTGCGCTGCACCGCCGGTCCGCTGCTCGCCCTGTTCCTGGCCGCGTGCGTGTACTACCTCGGTGGCGACTTCGGCTACAAGGGCCTGTTCTCGGCGCTCTTCACCGGCATCGGCGCGTTCGTCACCCTGGCCGGCGCCTGCACCTGGCAGATCGACCTGGACCGGGACGGGCTGACCGTCGCGGCCACCGTGCGGGCGTACCGCCACCCGTGGGCCGAGGTCGACGTGGCGGCCGTCCACCGAGGGAGGCTGATGATCCAGCTCAGGGAGGGCGGGGAGGTCGGCCTGGGGACCTGGCCGGTGCGCCTGCTCGGGAAGCGGTTCGGCGGCCCGGATGCTCCGGGTGCCGTCGCCGGGACGATCACTCTGCTCGCCAACCGCCCGGAGCGCCGCCCGGAGGAGATGTCGGCCGGCCCGCGGATCGGCCGCCCGCACCTGCTGATCAACCGGATCGCGCTCGGCTCGTACCTGCTCTTCGTCCTCGCGCGTTTCCTCACGCTCTGACCGGCGGACGCGGCGGCCGGGTGCCTACCCGGGGGTGGTGATGCCGGCGAGGAGGCGCCGCCCGGGGAAGGGGATCCAGGCCCACCGGACGAGCGGCGGCATCCGCCGCGGACGGTCCTGTCCGACGGCGCCGAAGCCGGTGGGGCCATCGCCGTGCACCCCGGTGACGTCGACGCCGTGCCGGGCGCGTAAGGGCGGGAGCCGTTGCCCCGCGGTGTCCGGACCGCCGCCGCCGGGGCCGTCGAGATCTTTCGGCCCTGTTGCTGCTCCGACGACGCGGCTCCCCGCGGCCTGATCGGCCTCATCGGCCTCATCGGCCTGTTCGGCCTGGCCGCCAGGTGGTCGGGTGGCCTGTTCGCCGGACGGCCGGGTGGCCGGGCGGCCGTGACCCGTGGCAGGCACGGCCGCGCGCGGAGCCGGCGGCGGGTCAGGCGCCGAGGGCGTGGACCATGGCGGTGATGGCGCGGAGCTGGGGGGCGTCCTGCACGGCGAAGTCCTGGCCGGTGTAGCCGAACCAGTCCCAGCAGCCCTGCGGGTTGACGGGGATCAGGGCGGAGACGGCCTGCGGGTAGAGAACGACGAGGTTGTTGGTGTCGGCGTAGGTGTCGAGGTTGCCGCGGCGGGGGAACAGGTCGCCGAGCAGGTACTGCCCGGAGAGGCAGCCGTGCAGCGCGACGACCAGCTTGCACGGCTGTCCGGCGGCGCAGGCGGGCGGCGTGTAGAGCAGGCCGGTGGAGTCCATGCTCAGGCGGGGAGCCGAGCCGCCGGGGGTGTAGCGGTTCTGGTCGAAGTGGGTGAGGGTGCCGGCGGGCGCGGCGAAGTTGGGCGGGTTGACGCGGCCGAGCCAGTGGGTGAGCATCTCGCGCTGCGGGTCGTCGCCGCAGTCGTTGACGAACGGGGGCAGGGTCAGGCCGCACGGCACCACGCCCTGCGGGCTGACCCAGGAGTGCCCGGCCCAGTCCGAGTCGTGGTACACGACATTCGCGCCGAAGTCCCGGTAGAACGCGACGCCGCTGTCGGAGACCAGCGGGTTGACCACCGGGTCCAGCCGGCCGTGGTAGACGTACACCGGTTTGCCGACGAGGTTGCCGACCGGATCGATGCGGCCCTGGCCGGCCCACTCGACGGTCTGCTGTTCGAGTTCCGGCAGGCCGTGGCCGACCAGGCAGACGGCGGCGTCGACGACATTGCCCCGCCCGCAGTCGTACGGGCCGGCGGCGACGATGCCGGCGCCGTCGAAGGTGCCGGAGTAGGCCACCTGGAGCTGGGTGGCCAGGAAGCCGCCGGAGGACACGCCCGTCACGTAGGCGCCGGTCAGGTTGAGGTGCGGCAGGCCCGGCGCGGCCTCGGCGGCCCGGACGGGCGCCGCGGGGCCGAGCGCGGCGAGCGCGGTTGCGGCGGCAACGGCGGCCGCCCGGCGAAGGGTTCGGGACAGTCGGGGCGGGACGCGGAACACCATGGAGCACTCCCTCGGGTGGGTGGGATGAGGTGTGTGGTGCGGTCCGGGCGCGGAGCGGCACACGCTTGTTCCGGCCAATCGATCGATTGGTGACTGCGCGGCTGTGGAGTACGATCCGACCTCGGCGCTACGCTGTCAACCAATCGATCGGTAGGAACTTTCGGCGGCGGCGCCGCGGACCCGAGGAGGACCACGTGGAGCACCCCGGCTGGCAGCCGCGCCGGCCCGCGGCCGTCGGACCCGACCTGCCCGCCGGCGTGACCCCGCCCGGCACCCGGGGACGCATCCTCGAGGAGGCGCTCGGGCTGTTCGCCGAGGCCGGGTTCGCCGGCACCTCCATCCGGCAGATCGCAGCCGCCGTCGGCATCAACTCGGCCACCCTGTACGCGCACTACCCCTCCAAGGAGCACGTGCTGGCCCACCTCGTGCAGCTCGGGCACGAGGAACTCCACGCCCGGCTCGCCGAAGCCGTCGCGGGCACCCGCACTGCCGGCCCCGCCACCCGGGTGGTGGCCCTGGTGCACGCCCACGCCGACGTCCACGCCCGCTTCCCGCTGCTGGCGATCGTGACCGACGGCGAGATCCACTCCCTGTCACCCGAACTCGCCGCACCCGCCCTCGAACTCCGGCACACCTGCTGGCAGTTCCTGCTCGACACGATCGAACAGGGCATCGCCGAAGGCGTCTTCCACGTGCCCGAACCGCTGCTCGCCGCCACCGCCATCAGCGCCATGGGCGTGCGCGTGGCCCACTGGGCCGGACCCGACCAGCCCTACACCCCCGAGCGGATCGCCGAGGCCCACGGCGAGTTCGCCCTGCGCATCCTCGGCGCCCCCGCCACCACCTCGGCCCCCTCCACCCCTTCGGCCCCCTCCGCCACGGCTGCCACGGCCGCCACCGCCGGCTGACCGCCCAGGCGACCTCCGGGGCCTGCGACCCCCGGCCGCCGCCCCCGCGACAAGGAGACCCATCCGTGCAACCGGTCGTCCGCACCCCCCACGGCCTGCTCCGCGGCACCCGCACCGCCGACGGCGTCGCCGCCTTCCGCAACATCCCGTACGCCGCCCCTCCGGTCGGCCCGCTGCGCCTGCGGCCGCCGCAGCCGCCCGCCCGCTGGGACGGCGAACGCGACGCCACCGCACCGGGACCGACCGCGCCCCAGGCGCCGTACGCCCCGCCGCTGGACGTCCTGCTGC
The DNA here is from genome assembly GCF_057220535.1 of Kitasatospora sp. NEAU-CNBT7. Taxonomy (NCBI): domain Bacteria; kingdom Bacillati; phylum Actinomycetota; class Actinomycetes; order Kitasatosporales; family Streptomycetaceae; genus Kitasatospora; species Kitasatospora sp. NEAU-CNBT7. The sequence goes on from NZ_JBXQQB010000002.1 coordinate 424,588, forward strand.
CCGAGATCACCGTCCCCGGCGAGGACTGCCTCAACCTCAACGTCTGGACCCCGGACACCGCGGCCCGCCTGCCGGTGATGGTCTGGCTGCACGGCGGCGCCTTCACCAACGGCGCGGGCTCACTGCCGATGTACGACGGCAGTGCGTTCGCCCGGGACGGTGTCGTACTGGTCACCCTCAACTACCGGCTGGGCGCCGAAGGCTTCCTCGACCTGCCCGGTGCCACCCCCAACCGCGGCCTGCTCGACCAGATCGCCGCCCTCACCTGGGTCCGCGACACCATCGCCGCGTTCGGCGGCGACCCCGCCAACGTCACGGTGTTCGGGCAGTCCGCCGGCGCGATGAGCATCGCCACGCTGCTCGCCGTACCCCGGGCCCGAGGACTGTTCCACCGCGCGATCCTGCAGAGCGGCGCCGCCCACCACACCCACGGCCGGGACACCGCGGCTCTGATCCGCGACCGGCTGGCCGAACTCCTCGGTACCGCACCGGAACCTGCCGCCATCGCCGCCCTGCCCGCCGCCGCCCTGGTCGAGGCGCAGCAGCGGCTGCGCGCGGCCGTCACCGCCGACCCCGACCCCGCACGGTGGGGCGAGGCCGCCCTGAACCTGCTGCCGTTCGAACCCGTGGTGGACGGCGACATCCTGCCGCTGGCACCGATCGACGCCGTCCGCGCCGGGGCGGCGGCCGGGATCGACCTGATGGCCGGGACCACCAGCGAGGAGTTCCGCCTCTACCTCGCCCCCACCGGGCTGCTCGACGCCGTCCCCGAGGCCGCCCTGCCGCACCTGACGGCCCGCTACGGCCTCCCACCCGGCGCCCTGGCCCCCTACCGGGCCGGCCGTCCGGACGCCTCGCCGGGGGAACTGCTCGCCGCCGTCGCCACCGACTGGTTCTACCGCATCCCCGCGATCCGCCTGGCCGAGGCACACGCCCGGCACCGCCCGGCCGCCACCTACCTGTACGAATTCGCCTGGCGCTCACCGGCGTTCGACGGCCGGCTCGGCGCGTGCCACGCCGTCGACGTGCCGTTCACCTTCGGCGTCCAGGACGATCCCACACTCGCGCCCATGCTCGGCGACCGCCCGCCCCGGCAGCTCGCGGACGCGGTACGCCGCGCCTGGACGTCCTTCGCCACCACCGGCGACCCCGGCTGGCCCCCGTACACCCCGCACGGGCGGGCCACCCAGGTCTTCGACACCGACCCCCTGCTGGTCACCGACCCGCGCCCGGCCGAGCGCTCCGTCTGGGACAGCCGCCGCTGACCCCGGCGAGCGGCCGGAAGCCGCGCCGCGGACTACCCGGTGGGCGTCGCCGCGGCGTCCGGCGGCAGGTTCAGGTAGGCGTCGAGGGCGGCCGCGGCGGTCAGCATCGCGAGGCCGCGGGACCGCAGCCGGCCGCGCCACTCCTCGAGTGCGGCCTGCAGCGGCTCCGGGCCGCCCGCCGTCCTGACCTCCGCCAGGACCCGGGCGATCCGCTCCAACCCGTGCCCGCCGCGCCGCAGTTGGTGGGCCAGCAGGGCATCCCGTACCTCGGCGGCGCCGTAGACGCGGTACCCCGTGCGGGCATCACGCCGGGGTACCACCAGCCCGGCCCGCTCCCAGGTGCGCAGGGTCGCCGGCCGGAGGCCGAGCCGGTGCGCCAGCGGTCCGATGAAGGTCACCCCCGTCGGCGCGGGCTCCGGAGTCCGCTGCGGCGCCAGGCCCCGCAGCGCGTCGTCGACGTCCTGCAGCGTGCTCCGGTCGCCGGCCAGCCGGACGTGGCTCTCGTCGATCAACCGCAGCGCCTCGTCGACCGCACCGCCGTTCACCGCCCGCATCACCGCCGCCGCGGCCGGGTGGCCGTGCGCGGGCACCAGCGCCAGGAACGCGCGCAGCGCCGCCGCATGGCGCGGGGAGTAGCGGCGGTAGCCGTGCGGCGAACGCCCGGCCGGCGGCAGGATCCCCTCCTCCTCGTAGTTGCGCACCGCCTGGGTGGACAGGCCGTGCTCACGCGCCAGATCGACGGGCCGTAGCCACATGGTTGAGACTTTCCCCTCTCGGCGGGCCGAAAATGCCGGAAAAGTCTACACCGAACCTTCAACGATACGGTTGAAGCCATGACGGCCTCGATCCGGGACGCCGCCCGCCCCTTCGGCGGCGCCTCCCTCACCGCGCTCCTGCCCCCGGCCACCCGCCTGCTCGGCCTCGGCGAGCCCACCCACGGCGTGGAAGCCTTCCCCGAACTGCGCAACGAGCTCTTCCGCCACCTCGTCGAACACGAGGGATACCGCTCGATCACCCTCGAGAGCGACTGCCTGGCGGCCCAGGTCGCCGACGCGTACGTGGCCGGCGGCCCCGGCAGCCTCGACGACGCCCTGGACCGCGGCTTCAGCCACGGCTTCGGCGCCTCGCCCGCCAACCGGGAGCTGCTGCGCTGGATGCGCGCCCACAACGAGCGGCACCCGCACCGGGAGCGCCTGCGCTTCTACGGCTTCGACGGCCCGCTGGAGATCAGCGGCGCCGCGAGCCCCGGCCCGGCCCTGACGGCGCTGCACGACTACCTCACCCCGCACCTGGACCTGCCCTGCGACCGGCAGACCCTGGAGGACCTGCTCGGCCCCGACGGACGCTGGACCGACCCCGGTGCCATGACGGACCCGGCCCGGTCGGTCGGCCGCACCCCCGAGGCCGGACAACTGCGCCTGCTCACCGACGACCTGGGCGCCCTGCTCACCGCGTACGCCCCGCACCTGACGGACGCCACCTCGCCCGGCGCGCTCTGGCACGCCCGGCTGTACGCCCGCACCGCCGCCGGACTGCTGCGCTACCACGCCGCCCTGGCCGACCCGGCGCCCACCCGCTTCGGCCCGCTGATGCGGCTGCGCGACGCGATGATGGCCGACAACCTCACCGCGATCGTCCGCCGCGAGAGCGGGCGCGGCCCCACCTTGGCGTTCGGTCACAACAGCCACCTGCAGCGGGACCTGAGCCACGTGCGGTTCGGCGGCCACCTGCTCGACTGGTGGAGCGCGGGCGCCATCGCCGCCACCGCGCTCGGTGACGGGTACGCGTTCGCCGCCACGACCTTCGGCACCCGCGGCACCGACGTCCCGGGGCCGGGCACCTTCGAGGCCGTGCTCTCGGCCCTGCCCCACCCGCGCGCGGTCCTCGACCCCACCCGGCTGCTCACGGCCCTGGACCCGAAGCCCCAGCGCCGCATCCCAGCCGATCACACCTACGCCTCCCTCGACCCGGACACCGTCGGCCGGGCCGACGCCGTCGTCTTCCTCCGGGACGTCTGAGCGGCGCGGCACCCCGACGACGGACCGCTCGCCGGCCGACCGCGCCCCATGATCGAAAACCACGGGCGTCCGACCGACCGGCGACGGTAGGCTCCGCGCGCAGTCACCCCCACCGACCAGGAGAGACCGTGCGGAGAACCGTCGCAGCCCGGGCCGCGGTGCCCTTGATCGCGGCCGTCGCCCTGTCGGGCTGCGCCTCGGCGCGGCCACCGGAGCCCTACGCGGTCGCCGGGTCCCCCTCGGCCGCGGTGTCGTCCTCGATCGGGACGTCCCCCTCGGCCGGGACGTCCCCCTCGGCCGCCGCCCCGCCCGCACAGCCCGCCCCGGTGGCGCTCGGCCCGCTGGCGGACGACCAGCTGGGGTCGGCCCGGCTCGGCGTCGTCGAACTGCCCGGCGGGGCCGTCGTCGAGCCCTCGCCCGTGCCGCAGCCCTGGGCCGGGCTCGAGGAGGCGGCCGCCGCCTCACCCGGGTGCGCACCGGTGGTCGCGGCACTGACCGAGGAACCGCGCGCCCGGGCCAGGGCCACGTACGTGATCGGCAACAACACGTTCGGCAACCGGACCACCGTCGATCTCGGCGCGTTCGCCCCCGGGGAGGTCCCGGCGCGGTTCGACGCCCTGGCGGCGGCGGTCCACGACGGCTGCCGGGAACTCAAGGTGCCGACCGGGGCCGGGAACCGCACCATCCGGGTCCGGGAGGTCGCGTTCGAGGACCCGGGCGTACCGGCGGTCGCCTTCGCACTGGACAGCCCGACCGGGGCCGTCGCCTCCGCCGGGGGCTTCAGCACCGTCGTCCTGTACGCCGCCGTCGGCGACAACCGGATCCTCTTCGAGATCGGCGACGACACCGCCAGGTCGCCCGCGCTGCGGCCGGACCTCGTACGGGCACAGCTCCGCAAGGTCACCGCGCAGCCGTCCAGGCCCGCCACCGCCGGGTGAGCGGCCGGCCGGGTACCGGTGCGAGGTCCGCGAGCCGGCACCCCTAGGATCCGGGGCCATGACGAGACGCGGCCTGATCCTGGCCCTTGCGATACCCCTGTCCACGCTGACCGGCGCCGGCGTGGCGCACGCGGACGTCTGCACGACGATGGCGTCCGGGACCTACCGGATCGACGGGGTGTACGGCGCGGTCCCCAAGGTCCGCACGGGCGGCTCCCGTCAGACCGACAACACCCTGCACCTCGACGCCCCCGACCAGAGCGCCACGGCCTTCGAGGTGATGGTCATCCCCACCCGGCAGCAGGGCGGCTACACCCCGGGGCCGCCGCCGTCGGTGCAGCTGAGCGTGGACGGCGGCCCCGCGCACCGCTTCTCGTTCACCTGGAAGCCCGCCCTGCAGTCCGGCAACCTCGGCACCTGGAACTCCAACCGCGTCGAGTTCGGCGGTCTGACCCGCGGTGACCACGTGCTGCACGAGACCCTCTCGATGCCTGTCGGCAGCCCGGACGGGGTGTACGAACTCGGCGCGTACCTCTACCCGGAGGGGCCCTGTTCGATGGTGACGGGCACCAAGATGGGCGGCGTGAGCTTCGAGTTCACCGGCGGCGGCCCCGCCCAGGCCCCGACCCCGGCACCCGGCGGCGCCACGACCCGCAAGCCGGACCCGCGGCCGACGCCGACCCGGACACCCGTACCGCGGACCACCCCGACCGGCACCCCGGTGCCGCAACCGCCCGCCGACCCGCCGTCGCCCCTCCCGTCCGAGACACCGCCGTCCCCGACACCCGAGGCGCCGTCACCGAGCGCGAGTGCCATCCCGAATGCGACCCCGAGCATGGCACCCACGACCACGGACCGGCCGGCCACCGTGCCCCTGGCCGCCACGCCGGCCGCCCACGGAAGTCCCGTACTGCCGTGGGCGCTGGGCACGTCGGCGGTGCTCGCCGCCGCGACCGCGGGCGGGGTACTGGCGCTGCGCCGGCGCCGCGCGACGCAAGGGGCGCCGACCGCTCCGACGGCGGCCGACGGCGGCTGACCCGGCGGACGGGAGCCCGGCACCGGAATGCAGAGAGACCGCTCGAGCCTCGCGGCCGGGCGGTCTCTGCTGTCCGGGCGGGCCCATGCGCCAACACGGCCCGCTCCGGGTGTTCCCGAATTCGTTGGAGTGAACAGCGCCCCGGGTGCCCGACCGTGAGGTCTGGACGACGCTGCTGCAATCGTCACACCCAGGCATGGCGGGGACAAGGGGATGCTGCGCGAATGCGCATCAATTTTCAGTTTCGGCCGCCCGGCCTGCGGTTGTGTCGCACCGCTGTTCCGACATTCCCATCACCGGCCCGGACGGCGGCGCACCAATCCGCACTGCGTTCACCGAACCGATTGGGAATCACCCGTACGCCTGACAGAGTGTTACCCCGAACGGATGCTCCGATGACGCCAACCATCGAAGTTCCGACCTGTTGGAGTGGACAGTGCTACAGGAGGTCTCCTCGATGACGAGGAAGCGCAACAAGCCCGCCCCCGTACCCCCCGCCCGCTGTGCCGCCGCCGGTGCCCACGGGCCGCGCCCGGTCCCGTCCTGGCTGCCCGGACGCGCCGAGGCGATCGTGATCGTCGTCGTCATCGCGCTCGCCGCCGCCCTGGTCGCGGCCGGGATGTCGGCCGGCGCGGCGCTCGAACTGGCCGGTGGCAGCTGGCTGGTGGGAGTCCGGCTGCGGCGGGAGCGGGCCTGAGCGAAGACGCCGAACCGCGATGGGACGCAGAGAGAACCCGGTCGCGGCGAGCGAGCCGGCCCTGGGCCGCCTGGCCTGCTGGCTGCGCGAGCAACGCGACCGGGCCGAGCTGACCTACCGTCAGCTCGCCGACCGGACCAACTTCCACCACACCACCCTGCAGCGGGCCGCCAGCGGCCGCTCCCTGCCGAGCTGGGAGGTCACCGAGGCCATCGCCCGCGAGTGCGGCGCCGACCTCAAGGCGGCCCGCCGGAAATGGACCCAGGCCAACTACTGGGCCCACGTCCCGCGCCCGTCCGGCGGGCAGCGCCGCCGCGCACCACGGCGCCTCAACCCGGAACACGTCGACTCCTTCGCCGACCTGCGCCGGGCCATGCACGAGATGCGCCGCAAAGCGGACTGGCCCTCCCTGGAGGAACTGGACCGCCGGGCCCGCGCCCGGGGGAGCCGCCTGCCCTCCAGCACCCTCGCCCTGGTCCTCAAGGGCGAAGCACCCCTCCACAAGGCCCTGCTGACCACCTACATGGAGGCCTGCAGGGTCAAGGAGGGCCGCCGCGCCCAGTGGGCGGCCGCCTGGGAACGGACCAACAACGCCCGGACCCCGGTACCGATGACCGCCAAGACCTACCAGCGCGAATTCGCCCGCGCGATGCAGACCTCCACCGGCAGCATCCCGACAGAGACCCTGTTCAGGCTGTGGGTGGCGCTCAAACAGAGCGCGAGCGCCGACAAGGCCGACACCGCGCACCTCCAGGCCCCGGCGGGCCGCGACGGCACCGGCGAGAGCACGGCGCTCGCCCGGTGACCGGGCCCCGCGGACAGGGCCCGCACGCCCTGTCCGCGGGACCGTCCACCCCACCCACCGGCTACCCCGGGAACACCCATGCCCACACCGCCCACGAGCCGAACGGCCCCCGGCCCCGCACCCCACCTCGACCTGTGGGCCCTGCACGACCTCCACCGCGACAACTACCGGCGCTATGCCGCCCTGCTGCTCACCCCCGACGACGCCGGCGGTGTCGTCCGCGACGCCTTCCGCGAACTCGCCGGGCACTGGCACGACGTCCTGGCCGCCGCCAGCCCGGCCGCCTGCGCCTGGCAGACCCTGCGACGCCGGGTCTGCACCCTGGCCGGCCCCCGCCCGCTGCGCCCGGTCGCCCACCTCACCGCACCCCAGCAGGACGTCCTGCTGCTCCACCTGGTCCTCGGCCTGCCGCCGGCCGCGGTCGCCGCCCTGACCGGCACCGAGCCCGCGGCCGTCCACGCCCGGCTGCGCTCCCTGGGCGCGGCCCGGCCCCGCGGCTGACCCGCCGGGGCCCGGCCCGGCCTCAGCGGCCGACCGCGCGGGCCACCACCACGATGTTCTCGCCGGTGGCGGTCAGCGGGCCCCGCGCCCAGTCCCCGTACCAGCTGTCGACGGTGAAGCCCGCCCCGGCGAGGAACGCCGCGATCCCGTCGGCGTCCAGGAACCGCAGGCGGGCCCGGTCGGTGCGCAGCGGCTCGCCCTCGCGGGTCGCCGTGGTCTCGGTGAGGGTGACCACGCCGTCGGCGACGGACTCGACCCGGTGGATCAGCCGCAGCGCACGGCCCGCGCGGTCGACGAGGTCGAACGGGTCGGACGGGCTCCAGGTCTCCCAGGCCCGCGCCCCGGGGTTGCGGGTGCCGAACACGAACCGGCCGCCGACCGCCAGGGCCGCGCGGATCGCCGCCAGGGACGTCCGCACCTCCTCGTCGGTGACCAGGACCTGGAAGGCGTTGCCGGTCATGACGGCGAGTGCGAAGTCCGCGGTCCCGGGCGCGTCGGCGGCCCTGCCCTCGATCCAGTCGATGTCGCCCCGGCGGCGGGCCCGGCCCAGGGCCGCGGCGTCCGGGTCCAGACCGCACAGCCGGCCGGTGTGACCGGTCTCGCGCGCACGGTGCAGCAGCCTGCCGGTACCGCAGCCGACGTCCAGCACGGACGGGGCGTCGAGCACGAAGGACAGGTAGAAGTCGTCGTCGGGGCCCCAGCGGTTGAGGCGGTCGTACAGCTCGGCGGCATCGGCGTCGGAGTACACCGCGGCAGTATGCCCCCGGCACCGCGGCCACGGCCACGGATTTGCGGCGCCGGGCGGGGCCGGCCCCGCCCGGCGTCCGGGCGTCAGGGGCGGCCGAGGAGGGCGGTGCCGGCGACGGTGTCGGTCCGGGCGGTGAAGAAGTCGGTGAAGGCGGTGACGAACTCCTCCTCGCTGATCCTGCCGTCCCCGTCGGCGTCCAACTGGCGGAATCCGTCGTTGAGTTCGGCCGGGTGCACGCGCGGGCCGCCGAACAGGACACGGTACTCGTCGGCGCACAGGTGACCGCTGCCGTCGGTGTCGGCGGCCCGGAACAGCGCGCGCATCGCCGGGACGAGCCCGCGCTCGAGGTGGTCGAGGTGGTCGAGGTGGGCGGGGTGGTCGGGGTCGCGGTCGGCACCGGCGAGCATCGCGGACACGAACTCGGCGCAGTCCACGGCGCCGTCCCCGTCGGCGTCCATGGCCGCGCACAGCCGCTGCCACCAGGTCTCGAACGCGGCGTACAGCACGTCCTCGCGCTCCGCGGGGACCTCGAGCTGCCAGCAGACGTTGTGGACCATGGCCTGGAGGTCGGCCCGGTCGACCCGCCCGTCCCCGGTCTGGTCCAGCACCTGGTGGAAGAAGGTCTCCAGGCGGGCCCGCCGGGTGTCGGCGGCGCGCGGCCCGCGGGACGGGCGGGCCGGACGGGACGGCGCGCGCCGGGGGACCGGCCGTCCCGCGGCGGTCGCGCCGTCGCCGTCGGCCGAGGGGCGGTGGCGGTGCCGCAGGTGCTCGGGCAGGCGGGCCATGAGGTGCCGGACGCCGTGGTGGACCGCCCACGACAGTGCGGCGCCGGAGCGGGTGCGGCCGGGACCGAACCGGTCGTGCCAGGCCGGCGGCAGGTCGGCCAGGGTGAGGGTGCTCAGCAGCCGCGCCGCCGCCACCCGCAGCAGCGGCCAGGCCGGGCGGAGCCGGCCGAGCCGGCGGGGGGCCGGCGCCTCGCGGAGCACCTCGAACAGCAGGTGGCGGACCACGTCGCCGTACTCCAGGACCTCGCGGACGTTGCGGCGCACGTACCCGGGCACCTCGGCGGCGGTCGCCGGGAGCACCTCGCCGGGGATCTCCAGCGCCTCGCAGACCTCCCTGAACTCGGCGTAGAGCGCGTCGAGTTCGGCGGGCCGAAGGCGCTGCCCGGACAGCTCGTGCATGGCCGTGACGGCCTCGTACAGGGTCACCATCACCCACGCGCGGACCGCGGGGTCCTCGGCGGTGTACGGGCGCCCGGCGTCATCGGTGCCGTGGATCCGGCGGTGGGTGCGGGCGAGCCGCGCCACCTCGAGCCGGCGTTCCTCGGGCCCGGCGGAGAACAGCCGCGCGCCGCTGTCCACGGTGTGCTGGATGCGCCGCCACGGGTGCGCCCGGTAGGTCGAGTAGCGGCCCATGCCGGCCGCGACCGCGGGATGGGCCGCCTGCAGGACGATCAACCGCCAGGCCACCAGGCCGATCCGCCATTCGCCGAGGCTCTGGCGCAGCGGGCTGCGGGTGCTTCCGGGCACGGGCGCGGACGTCATGGGGGCTCCAGGAGGGTGGGGTCGGCCGACACCACGTACAACTGGGCCCGGGGCCGGACGGCACCGTGGATCACTCCTGCGTGCAGCTTCCCGAACACGCGGGCGCACCGGGCGGCCGGGACGTCCCGCCGCGGGGGCGTGTCACCTCCTGGGGCGGCTGCCGGTCAGCGCGTCCGAGCAGCCGGTGTACCACCCCTGAGGCAAGGACTCCCCGGCCAGGTCCGAGCAGGCCCGCGCCACCGCCATGGCGTCCTCGGCGGTGTTCCTGACCTGCATCCCGGACTGCTTGCCCGCCCGGTAGCCCGCGCGGTAGGAGGTGGTCCCGATGTCGCCGCCGTCCGTCCCCAACAGCGCGACGAGCAGCACCAGCGCGCCGCCGAGGACGGCGGCGGCGGTCCACCAGGCGACCAGCCCGGACCGGGGCCCCCGGTGCCGGCCGCCCGGTCCGTGCTGGACGGCTGTCTGCGGTGTCACGGTGTCCCCCCTACTGTCGGCTGTACCGGGAGAGATGACTACCGATCAGTAGGGATCGGTTCCCGCGGGCGGCGACGGCCCGGGGCGGGGCCGTCGCCGCCGGAGCGTCAGCGGGCCGGCCTGCCGGCGGCGTCCGGTGCGGCGGTGAGCAGCGCGGTGATCCCGTCGGCGAGGTGCGGGCCGAGCCGGCCCCAGCCGTCCTTGTAGCCGTAGACGCCGGCCAGGGTACGGGCCTCGTAGTCGCCGTTCATGATCTCGATGTCGTCGGGCGTGATGAGGGACGGGTGCGCGACGCCGAGGGCACCGGAGACCTTGATCAGCTCCTTGCGCAGGGCCCGCAGGTAGACGGCCGCCCGGGTGGACTTGGACGTCGGGTCGACGCCGCGGGCCAGCCACGGGTTCTGGGTCGCGATGCCGGTGGGGCACTTGTCGGTGTGGCACTTCTGCGCCTGGATGCACCCGATGGACAGCATCGCCTCACGCGCCACGTTGACCATGTCCGCGCCCAGCGCGAAGGCGACCGCGGCGTTCTCCGGCAGGCCGAGCTTGCCGGAGCCGATGAAGGTCAGCTCGTCGGTCAGCCCCAGCTCGGCGAAGGTGCCGTAGACCCGGGAGAAGCCCATCCGGAACGGCAGCGACACCGAGTCGGTGAAGATCAGCGGCGCCGCCCCGGTGCCGCCCTCGCCGCCGTCGACGGTCACGAAGTCGACACCGCGGTCGCCGCGCGCCATCTGGGTGGCCAGCTCCTGCCAGAAGCCCATCTCGCCGACCGCGCTCTTGATCCCGACCGGCACACCGGTCTCGGTGGCGATCAGTTCGACGAAGTCCAGCATCGAGTCGACGTCGCCGAACGCGGAGTGCCGCGAGGGGGAGGCGCAGTCCTTGCCCACCGGGATGCCGCGGATCGCGGCGATCTCCGGGGTCACCTTCGCGCCCGGCAGCATCCCGCCCAGCCCCGGCTTGGCGCCCTGGGAGAGCTTGATCTCGATCGCCTTGACCGGGGCGCCGGCGACCACCTCCTTGAGCTTGTCGAGGTTGAAGCTGCCGTCCTCGTTGCGGCAGCCGAAGTACGCCGTCCCGAGCTGGAGGACCAGGTCGCCGCCGTTGCGGTGGTACGGCGACAGACCGCCCTCGCCCGTGTTGTGCATCGTGCCGGCGAGCGCCGCGCCCTTGTTGAGCGCGGTGATGGCCGCGCCGGAGAGCGACCCGAAGCTCATCGCCGAGATGTTCACCACGCTCGCCGGCCGGAAGGCCTTGGCGCGCCCGCGCGGCCCGCCCAGCACCTTGGCCGACGGCAGGGGCGCCTGCGGGTCGTGGGCGTCGGGCAGCGCGCCGGCGAAGGTGCGCTGCTTCAGGTAGGCGTGGCCCTGCACGTGCTCGACGTCGACGTCGGTGCCGAACCCGAAGTAGCTGTTCTCCTCCTTCGCCGACGCGTAGATCCAGGTGCGCTGGTCACGGCTGAACGGGCGCTCCTCGTCGTTGGAGGTGACGATGTACTGCCGCAGCTCCGGCCCGATCGTCTCCAGCAGGTACCGGGCGTGCCCGACCACGGGGAAGTTGCGGAGCAGCGCGTGCCTCTTCTGGAGGAGGTCGCGGGCGGCCAGGAGCGCCACCGCTGTAGCGGCGGCCGCACCGATCTTCCGGGCGTGCATGAACGTTCCTCCTCGAGGCACGACTCGATCACCGTGCGGTGGAGCCGTTGTGTCGTGTGGGGCACCCGCCCGGCGGGCGCCCGGCCTGGTGGGCCTCGGCGTCCGTCGGGGAATGCGGAACGATAGTAGGAGCCCGCCCGTCCGGGCCCGCGGCCAGGGGGCCCGCCGAGGGACGGCCCGCCGGTGCGGGACCGGCCGCCGGCCCACCCCTCGGCCCACACCTCGGCCCGCCCCTCGGCGCGTCAGCACCGCCCGTCACCGCACCGCGTCACCGGCCCGCGTCACCAGGGCACTTCGCCGGCGTCGTCGAAGAACCCGCCGGTCGGGCCGTCGTCGGGCAGGGTCGCGAGCCGGATGGCGATCGCCGCGCCCTGCTCGGGGGTGCGCACGCCGCGGAAGCCGTTCAGGTCGGTCGCGACATAGCCGGGGCAGGCGAGGTTGATCAGGATGCCGGTGCCGCGCAGCTCCCGGGCGTACTGGAGGGTGACGGCGTTCAGGAAGCTCTTCGACGGCGCGTACGCCACGGCCACCGGGCCCGCCGTCCGCTCGGCATCCGGCCCGGACTGCCGGGTGAGCGAGCCGACGCTGCTGGACATGTTGACGATCCGGGGCGACCGCGAGCGGCGCAGCAGCGGCAGCATCGCGTTGGTGACGCGGACGACGCCGATCACGTTGGTCTCCAGCACCGTCCGCAGCACGGCGGGGTCCACCCGGGAGGGCTCCTGCGGCGCGCCGCCGGCGACGGCGGCGTTGTTGACGAGCACGTCCAGCCGGCCGGCCCGGTCCTCGACCAGCCGGGCCGCGGCGGCGACGCCCGCCTCGTCGGTCACGTCCAGCGGCACGCCGAACGCGTCGACGCCGGCCGCGCGCAGCCGCTCCACCGCGGCCGTCCGGCGCCCGTCGTCGCGGGCGCCGACGCCCACGCTCCACCCGAGGGCGCCCAGGCCCGCGGCGATCTCGTACCCGATGCCCTTGTTCGCGCCGGTGACCAGCGCAATCGTTCGTTCGCTCATGGGAACCATGCTGGCCCGGCCCCCGGCCGGGGGTCCAAGACCGATCGGGTGGGCATCGATACCCCCCGGGTATGGATCCGCGGTAGCGTGGCCGGATGGAGACCCGGGAACTGCGCTACTTCGTCGCCGTCGCCGAAGAACTGCACTTCGGGCGGGCCGCGCAGCGGCTCGGGATCGCCCAGCCGCCGCTGTCCCGCGCCGTCCAGATGCTCGAACGCCGGCTCGGGGCACCGCTGTTGGACCGGACCAGCCGTACCGTCACGCTCACCGAGGCCGGCGCCGTCCTGCTGGCCGAGGGCCGGGCCGCGCTCGACGCCGTCGCCGCCGCCGAACGCCGGACCCGCCGCGCCGCCGCCACGACCGGTCGGCCCGGACTGGTCCTGGTCACCAAGGCCGGCGCGTCCAGCGAACTGCTGGCGAAACTGCTCGCCGCGTACGCCGCCGAACCCGGCGCCGTCCCGGTCGAGGTCATCCTGTCCGGCCCCGCCGAGCAGGCCCGCCTCCTGCGCGAGGGCCGGGCCGATGTGGCCCTGCTGCACCGGCCGTTCGACCCGACCGAGGGGTTCGACACCGAGGAACTCGGCACCGAGGGCCAGATCGCCGTCCTGCCGGCCGGACACCCGCTCACCACCCGCGCCGAGGTCCGGCTGGCCGACCTCGCGGCGCTGCCGGGCCTGCCGCTGCCCCGCTGGCCCAACCCCGACGGCAGCTACCCGCCCGGCCCGGGCCCGCAGGTCCGCGACCACGCGCAACTGCTGCAACTGGTCGCGCTCGGCCGCGCCTGCGCCGTCTCACCGGAGTCCTGCCGCGCCCACCTGAACGACGGCCTCGCCGCCGTCCCCGTCCCCGACGCCCCACCGGTCACCACCGTCATCGCCTGGCCGTCGCACAGCCGCTCGCGCGCCGTCGCCGACCTCGTCCGCACCGCCACCCGGCTGTAGCGGGCCGCCCGGACCGTGGCCGGGCGCGTGCCCGACCCGGCGGTCGCGCGCCCGGCGGGAACAGCCGGGCCGGCCTACTGCGGGCCCCGACGCGCCACGCGGTAGCGCAGGCAGACGACCCGTGAGTCGAAGGTCCGGGTCTCGACCAGATCGAGGTCCACCCGGCGCTCGGCCCGCGGGAAGAACGGGATGCCACCGCCGACCAGCACCGGGTGGACCCGCGGCCGGTACTCGTCGATCAGGCCCGCCGCGGCCGCCTCGGCGGCGAGCGCCGCGCCCCCGATCGCGATGTCGCCGTCCCCCGGCTCGGCCCGCAGCCGCTCGATCTCCTGCGCCAGACCGCCGTGGAGCAGCCGCGCATTGCCCTGCACCGACCGCAGCGTGGTCGAGAACACCACCTTCGGCAGCGGATTCCACAGCGCGGCCCACTCCAGCATCGGGGCGGAGAGCGACGGATCCTGCTCCGCCGTCTCCCAGTACAACATCGTCTCGTACAGCCGCCGCCCCATCAGGTGCACACCGACCTGCCGGATCTCGTCCATGGCGAACCGGAACACCTCGTCGTCGGGCGCCGTCCAGTGGAAGTCGCCGTCCGGCCCGACGATGTAGCCGTCGAGGGAGACACCCATCGAGTAGGTCACGCTGCGCATCCGCACTCCTCCGCCGGGAACAGCACCGACCCTACGGCCGACGACCACCGCAGCGGCCGCTACGGCGCGCCCGAACCCGGGCCGGGCCGTGCACAGGACCGGTCAAGACGGTGAAAAGAACTTGTAACGTCCGACCCCTTCCCTACCTGAGGGTGGATCTGACAAATTGCGCGCACCCCTTATTTGTCATGGGCGCGACCGGAGTTGTCCGCGCCAGATGGTCCTCGGAGGACGACGCCTTGTTCTCGCTCATATCCAGCCGGCTGACCCGCTCGGCCGTGGCCGTCGCCGCCCTCGGCACCGCCGCGGCGCTGATCGCCCCCACGGGCGCGGCCGCGGCCGCCCAGCCCGCCCCCGCCCGGACGGCGCCCGCCCCCGCCCCCGCCGCCGTCTGGGCGGCCGGCACCCGCGCCTACCTGGTGATCACCGCGCCGGGCGACACCTCCGCCGTCCGCGCGGCCGTCGCCGGCAACGGCGGTTCGGTCTTCGCCTCCTACGACGCGATCGGCGTGATCGTCGCCCACTCGGCCTCCGCCACCTTCGCCGCGACCCTCCGTCAGGTCGCCGGTGTCCAGCAGGTCGGAGCGACCCGTACCTCCGACGTACCGGCCGACGCGTACAACCCGGCGCTGCCCGCCAACCCGGCCCAGGCCGCCACCACCCTGACCGAGACCAACCGCTGGGACATGACCCGGATCAAGGCCGACCAGGCCTGGGCCGTCACCACCGGCTCGGCGGCCGTCAAGGTCGGCGTCCTGGACACCGGCGTCGACGACCAGCACCAGGACCTGGCCCCCAACTTCGACTCCGCCGACTCCGCCTCCTGCGCGTACGGCAAGGCCGACACCCGGACCGGCGCCTGGCGGGACGTGGACACCCACGGCACCCACGTCGCGGGCACCATCGCGGCGGCCAGGAACGGCAAGGGCGTCGTCGGCGTCGCACCCGGCGTGAAGATCGCCTCGGTCCGGATCGCCGAACCGGGCACCACCCTGTTCTTCGCCGAGAACACCGTGTGCGGGTTCATGTGGGCCGGCGACCACGGCTTCAAGGTGACCAACAACAGCTACTACACCGACCCGTGGCAGTTCAACTGCCCCGACAACGTCGACCAGGCCGCCATCATCGAGGGCGTCCGGCGGGCCGAGGCGTACGCCGAGAGCAAGGGCTCGCTCCAGGTCGCCGCCGCGGGAAACTCCAACTACGACCTGGCCAACAAGACCACCGACTCGGCGAGCCCCAACGACTCGACCCCCGGCACCCGCACCATCACCAACGCCTGCATCGACGTCCCGACCGAACTCCCCGGCGTGGTGACCGTCGCGGCGATGGGCAACGGCAACGTCAAGGCCTCGTACTCCAACTTCGGACGCAACGTCATCGACGTCGCCGCGCCCGGCGGTGACGGCGCCGACGGCGTGTACTCCACCCTCCCGGGCGGCAAGTACGGCACCAAGAGCGGCACCTCGATGGCGTCCCCGCACGTCACCGGCGTCGCCGCCCTGATCGCCAGCACCAACCCCGCGCTCACCCCGGCCGACATCCGGGCCAGGCTCGCCGCCGACGCCACCGACACGCCCTGCCCCTCCGACAGCCGCTGCACCGGCACCACGGCCAACAACGCCTTCTTCGGCGACGGCCAGGTCGACGCACTGAAGGCGGTCGGCGGCACCACCCCGCCCGCTGGCCCGTACTTCGAGAACCTCACCGACGTCGCCGTCACCGACAACGCCACCGTGGAGAGCCCGATCACCGTCACCGGTGTGACCGGCAACGCCCCCGCCGCCCTCAAGGTCGGCGTGGACATCAAGCACACCTACCGCGGTGACCTGGTGGTCTCGCTGGTCGCCCCCGACGGCACCGTCTACCTGCTCGAGGACTTCGCCGACAGCGACAGCACCGACAACGTCCTCAAGACCTACACGGTCAACGCCTCCTCCGAAGCCGCCAACGGCACCTGGAAGCTGAGGGTCCGCGACATCGCGGCCCAGGACACCGGCAAGATCGACGCCTGGAACCTCACCTTCTGAACCTTCCGGAGCTTCCTGACCTTCCGGATCTTCCGGACTCCTTAAGCTCCTGCACCTTCCGAATCGCCCCCTCCCTGCCCGCCGGCACCGCCCGCCGGCACCGCCCGCCGGCACGGCCCGCCGGCACTGCCCGCCCGCCGAGGAGCGGTCGGGCGGGCCGGGCGAGGCGGGAGGGGGCGCCGGGTGCTAGAAATCCCTGGTGGACGATCATCCCGGACCCCCGACCGTACGCGTCTTCGTGGCGCTGGCCCCGCCCGACGACGCGAAGGACGAGCTGGCGCGCGCCCTGCAGCCCATCTACGCCGGGCACCCGCGGCTGCGGCTGAACCGGATCGAGGACTGGCACATCACCCTGGCCTTCCTCGGCGAACTGCCGTCCGCGACGGTGCCGTTGCTGCGGTCGGTGCTGGCCCGGCGGGCGGCGTCGTACCCCGCGCTGCAGCTGGGCCTGCGGGGCGGCGGCCACTTCGACGGGCGGCTGCTGTGGAGCGGGATCGACGGCGACCTGGAGGGGCTGCACCTGCTCGCCGCCGACGTCCGCGACCTGGTCCGCTCCTGCGGGATCGAGTACCGGGACCGCCCGCTGCGCCCGCACCTGACCCTGGCGCGCTCGCGCCGTGACGATCCTGTCAGCGTGCCGCAGGCTGCGGCCGCGCTGACCGGGTTCGTGGGGCGGCCGTGGCGCACCGACCGGCTCCACCTGGTCGGCAGCAACATCGGCCGGGGCCCGGGGCCGATCCGCTACCGCGACATCGAGGCCTGGGAGCTGGGCGCCGGCGGTGCCGCCCGCCCCGGCCGGGCGGAACCTGGGACAGCGGAGGCTACCGGCGAGTAGCCTGCTGCTGGCGACCGACGGGAGACAGACGATGACCGGGACCATCAGCGGGGCCGAGGCGTTCTACGAGCAGCTCTCGCCGGAGCGGTTCGCCCCCACCGGGTACACCCGGGGGCCGTGGGACGCGGACAGCCAGCACGCCGGGCCGCCCGCCGCCCTGCTGGGCCGGGCGGTGCTGCTGCGCCCGGGCGCCCGGGAGGACCTGCGGGTGGCCCGGATGACCTTCGAGATCCTGCGGCCGGTGCCGCTGCAGCCGCTGACCGTGACCACCCGGGTCCTGCGGGCCGGGCGCAGCGTGGAGCTGGTGGGGGTCTCGCTCGCCGTGGACGGCGGCACCGAGGTGATGCGGGCGACCGCGCTGAGCATCCGCACCGCACCCGGCTCGGTGCCGGAGGTCGCGCGGGAGCCCGAGGTGGCGCCGGTCGGGCGGTCCGGCCCGGCACCGTTCTTCGCGGTGCCCTGGGAGCAGGGCTACCACAGCGCCATGGAGTTCCGGTTCGCGGCCGGGTCCTTCCTGGAGCGGGGGCCGGCCGCCTGCTGGCTGCGGATGCGGGTGCCGCTGGTGGCCGGGGAGAAGACCGACCCGCTGGACCGGGTGCTGGTCGCGGCGGACTCCATCAACGGCGTCAGCAACGAACTCGACTTCACCTCGCACCTGTTCGTCAACCCGGACCTGACGGTCAACCTGCACCGCCATCCCGTCGGCGAGTGGGTCTGCATCGATGCCCGGACCGCCGTCGCCCCGGACGGGATCGGCACGGCGGAGGCCGGACTCCACGACGAGCGGGGCCCGATCGGCCGCGCTTCGCAGAGCCTGTTCGTCGCCGCCCGCGGCTGACGGCACCCGGGCCCCCTGGCCCGGCCGGGCCGGCCGGGCGTCCCTTCGTGAGGAAGCAGCCGATGTCACGTCAGTTCGAGATCGAGGAGTCCATCCTGGTCGACGCCGCTCCCGAGGTGCTCTACGGGCTGGTGTCGGACCTGCGGGCGATGGGCCGATGGAGTCCGGAGTGCCGCCGGGTGTGGCTGGCGGGGCCGGCCGCCCGGCCCGGCACCCGGTTCGTCGGGTTCAACCGGCGGGGCCCGTTCGTGTGGTTCACCACCGGCCGGGTGACGGTGGCCGAACCGGGCGCCGAGTTCACCTTCGACGTGGGCGTGTTCGGCCTGCCGATCGCGCGCTGGCGGTACCGCTTCGAGCCCGACGGCACCGGCACCCGGGTCACCGAGTCCTGGCAGGACCTGCGCACCGGCCGCGGCGCCCGGGCGGCGGAACTGCTGGGCCTGGTCTTCGCCGGCACCGGCCCCGACCGCCGGATCGAGGTCAACCGCGCCGGCATCCGCACCACGCTGGCCCGGCTGGCCGCGGCCGCGACGGGCACCCCGGTCGGCTGACCCGTCCTCAGGCAGCGCGGGTGCGCCCGTGATCGGGGGTTCCGGATCCTCCGGCAGCTTCTAGGATCTTCGTCATGGCAACGCGACTTGTACAGATCAACATGAAGGCCCAGGACGACACCGCGCTCGGCCGGTTCTGGGCACAGGCACTCGGCTGGGGTACCGACAGCGAGGGCCCGGGCGTCACCAACCTCGAACCCGTGGACCTGACCTACCCCGACCCCGCCGCCGTCTGCATCGACCTCATCGCCCGCCCGGAACCCAAGACGGGCAAGAACCGGGTCCACCTCGACCTGGCCACCACCTCGCCCGCCCACCAGGCGGAGCTGGTCGCGCGGCTGAAGGACCTCGGTGCGACGCTCGCCGACGTCGGCCAGGGCGACGTGCCGTGGACGGTCATGGCCGACCCGGAGGGCAACGAGTTCTGCGTCCTCGAGCCCCGAGAGCTCTACCGGGACACCGGGCCGATCGCGGCGGTGGTGGTGGACTGCGCCGACCCGCGGGCGATGGCCCGGTTCTGGGACGGGGCGATGGACTGGACGCTGCACGAGGTCGCCGACGACCACGCGACCCTGCGCTCCGCCGCGGGTGTCGGCCCGTACCTGGAGTTCGTCCGCACCCTCGACACCAAGAGCGGGTGGAACCGCGTCCACCTCGACATCGCCCCCTACCGCGGTGACGATCCGGCCGCGGAGGAGGCCCGGCTGCTCGCACTGGGTGCCACCGATTCCGGTATCGACCGCTCGCAGATCTCCTGGATGGTCCTCGCCGACCCGGAGGGCAACGAGTTCTGCCTGCTCAGCCCGCGCTGACCCCGGGCAACGGCCCCCGCCGCCGGCGGGGGCCGGGTCAGGCGGACATCCTTCAGGCGGACATCCGTCAGGCGGACATCCAGAACGCCGCGCCGACGGGCTGCGGCGGCAGGGTGAGGAGCAGGGCCGAGTAGGCGCGCTCGGCGCAGTTCCGGCACCAGGCGAAGCGGTCCCGGAAGGCGGCCGGGTAGTCGCCGGCGTCCTGGGCCAGCACGTCGGCGCAGCCGCCGGGCACCCGGGAGTACACCGCCAGCTGTTCCGCGACCGCCTGGCACACCGTCTCCGGGGTCGGCCGGTCGGCGGGCCCGAGCGGCGAGAAGTACAGCGCCTGGGCCCAGATCCGGACGATCTGCTCGTGCAGGCCGCGGCAGGACCGGTCCCCGCCGACCGTGAGGAGGGGGAGCGGGGAGGCGGTCCGCGGTGCGGTCGGAGTGGTCATGGCTGCCTTCTTCGGGTCGGGGGCGGACGCTGCCGGGCGGGTGGTGGAGCGGTCGGCGGCCCCGGCAGTCGCGTGCCCCGGCGCGCCCGTACCCGGTACCGCCCGTGGCCGGACCGTCCGGGCGCCGGGTGCGGGTGCCGGGTACCGCGCGCTGGGTGTCGCGTGCCGGGTGCCCGGGCGCCGGGCGCGTCCGGGCCCTGTAGCGGACGGCACGGCCCTCGAGCGCCGGTGGAGCCCGGCACCGGCCGCCCGGCGAACCGGGTGTCCGAGGTCTCCCGTACGCTCGGGCGGCACCCCGGAATCCGGAGCGGCCGGTGCCCGGCCGGTCCCATCGACGAGAGAACACCGTGGATCGACCCGACGACGACGAGCGCGCCGAGTTCGCCCGCCTCGACGCCCTGCTGACGGCGCTGCACCCGCGCCACGGCGAGACCCGCCGCGACGCGCCGCCCGCCGCCGACGTTCCGCGCAGGCTGGCCGCCCTGTGGGAGGGCATCGGAGTCAGCGAGGTGACCGTGGCGCCGGGCACCCGGACCAGCACGGGCACGGCCGAGAGCCGGCGGATCATGACCGAGGTCCTCGAGGAGTGGTTCGACGACGCCGAGCGCCGCGATCGCTGGGGCGTGGACCCGGACGACCACGGGCCGGCCTGGGCACGGCTGGGACCGCGGTTCCGGGTGCTGGCCGCCCGCGGGCCGCGCAGCGAGCTCGCGGCGGTGCTGGACGAGGTCGCGGTCACCGACGAGTCGGCCGGCGACGACGATCCGCCGGTGGTCGTGGTGCGCAGCGACGGCCGGCCGGTCCACCGCTGGCACCACAGCGCGGTGGAGTGGCAGATCTGGCAGATCCTGCAGCGGGCCGCACTGCACCGCTCGACGCGCTTCGATCCGCGCTGCGGACTCACCGGCGAGCCCGTCCTCCCGTCCGTCTATCCCCGGCTGGCGGCGCTCGGCGACGGGGTCTGGCGGCTGGGCGAACCCGGACTCGCCCGCCCGGACGTCCGCCCCGCACTGCCCGAACTGCTGCTCTTCCGCTCGCCGGCCCACTACTTCGCCCTCGCCCGGAGCGTCGACGACGCGACCCTGGCACGGCTGCACCCGCCGGGCCCCGGCCGCCTGATCGTCACTGCGGCGGCACTCGACCTCGACGGGACGGACGTCCGCCGGGTGCCCCGCGACCGCCGGTCGCCGTTCGACCGGACGGTGGAGGCGATCGGCCGGATCGCCGGCGCGGACGTGTGGATCGAGAGCCTCGGCGAGCAGGCCGTCCTGCACTGCGACCCGCTGCACCGCACGGCGCTGGGCCAGGAACTGACCCGGCTCGGCGGGCGCGTGATCCGGGACGAGACCAGGGAAGGGTGGCAACAGGCATGGTGAACGACCACGGGCAGAAGGACACGTCCGATCCCGACGGGCAGCCGCTCGACGCGCCCGACCTCGGGGTGTCGGACCTCGGGGTGTCGGACCTCGACCGGGTCGGCGCGGAGGCCCGGGCCGTCCGCGACCTGCTGGAACGCCAGTCGCTGCTCTACCGCAGCACCGTCCGCCCGATCGCCTTCGAACCCGGCGAACCCCCGCTGGTCCGGGCCTTCTGGGAGACGGTCGGCTGGGCCCCGCTGTTCGCCGCCGGACGGATCACGAACCCGCACGTCGCGTCGGGGGCCACCACGGTCCGCCAACGCCTCGCCGAGTACGCCACGGAGGAGCACTTCACCCTCACCGAGGCCGACCTCCCGGCCCGGCACCGCCTGGTGTACGCCGACAACGACGGCATCGGCTTCGCCGTCACCGACGAACACGAGGGCGTCGCCGACCCGGCGGTGGTGAGCGTGCTCTGGGACGACAACGAGATCGTGCCCTACGCACCCAGCTACCTCCGGCTGTCCGCCGAAGCCGTGCTGAACGCCGCGTTCGGCACCTGGTACACGCTCTGGCTGACCGTCCCCACCGACCGGACACCGGTACCCGGCGGCGGAGCGGTGGAACGGCCCTTCCCACTCCTGGCACCGGGCGCCCACCGGCTCGACCCGGACCGCTGGCTGCTCCGCACCACGGAACAGTCCGGACCGACGACGGCCTGGCTGCTCGCCGCCACCGGCTTCGAACACCTGGTGGAGTGGCTGCACGGGCAGGACCCGGCCGGGCTGCGGATCGCCCGGCTGCCCGGCGACACCCTCCGCCGCACCGGGCCGCTCCGGGTCACCGACGGCACACCGGTCCGGCTCTCCGGCAGCGACACCCCCGCCCCGGACCACCGCCACCGCGCAGGCTGGATCGGCGGCATCGCAGTGATCGTCGAGGAACGCGGCGACAGCCTGACCCTCGCGGTGAACCCACGCCACCGCACAGCACTGGAAGGCCTCCTGGACGGCTAGAGCTGTCCGGCCGATCGTGCGACGGGGGCGTCTGTCCTCGGTAACCGAAAGGCCTGTCCCGAGCGCCATGGAGATGCCATGATCACGCGACGGTCCGTCATCCCAGGGGGTTGCTGTGAAGCTCATGTACTGCGTGCACTGCGAGGACATCGTCAGGCTCTTCCCGGAGAAGCGCTCGTGCAGGTGCGGCAAGTCCTGGGGCCAGTATCTGGACGACCACTCCACGACGGTCCAGACCTGGCCCAGCCTCTCTGTCGGCATAGCCAACCCCGACTTCGCCCAGGCCGAGCAGGCCTTCGCCGCCGACACACAGGCCTTCTCTCCCGTGCTCGCCATGCGGTGCTGGATCAACCCTGCCTCCGAACCCGACGTCACCTTCGTCCAGGCCGTGCCGGCCGGCCAGGATCCGACCGACCCCGCGGAGTAACGGTCCGGTGCGAAATACCGGTCACGATCTGACTGGAACTCATCCGATCGATGATGTGACATTCACTTGTTCTGGTCGTTGGTTCGGGCCCGGGGCGGGGGAGATCTCACGGATGCCGAGCGGGAACGGCTACGGCCGTTCCTGCCGGTCGGCAACGGGCGTTGTGGCCGGTGGCGGGACCATCGGCAGGTGATCGACGGAATCCTGCACCGGGTGCGGACCGGCGCCCAGTGGCCTGATCTGCCCGAGCGGTTCGGGCCGTAGCGAAGGGTGTTCCTCGCCAGGGCGGAGGAGTCCCGAGCGGTCCGGGCGTCGGAGCGGTGTGCGGTGCGGCCACCAGCGCGGTCAGGGAGCGACGCTGACGGAACTTCATCGGCGAGTGGCCTCCCGCTGGTCATGTGGTGGTCATATTGCCCGGGTAGCCTCCCCCGCTGGATACATGCCAAGAACACGGTGGGGGAAGCGGTGGACGTCCGGCTGCTCGGAGCGGTCTCGGCGGACGGTGCGGACGGCGAACGGCAGCGCGGGTGCACCTGTCCACCGTCACGGACGTCGAGGTCGACGCGACGGCACGTCAGTCCACCGCCACAGCGCCTGAGTCGACGGGCGCCACGGCCCCGGACCACCACCGCCGACGCTCCCGCCGGCAGCGGCCCCGCGCACCCGCGACCGCTGGGTCCCCGGCCGCCGCGCAGCCGGCCGCTGCCGCCCGGCCCGCCCCGCTGCGCCGCGGACTGACCCGCGTCCGCCTGTCGAACCCCGCACCTGACGAAGGAACACCATGAGCAACGACGAGCCGGCCGGCGTCGAGACCGAGGCCACCGCCCCGGTCGAACCCGCCCACCTGGCCCTCTCGGCCACCGAAGGCACGAGAGTCGGCGAACCGGCCCGACCGCTGCTCCAGGCCGAGGAGGCGACCCCCGCCTTCCGGATCGGCACGGTCGCCACCGAGGGCACCCCCGCCGAACCGCTGCTCCAGGCGCGCAGTACGCACCTGCAGGCCGAGCCCGCGCTGCCGACCCGGACAGCCGGAACGGTGGACGGCGAACCGCTGCTGACGCCGACCGAGGCCGTCCCGGCCGAGCGGATGCTCCAGGACCGGATCGCGGCCCGGCCCGCCGAGGACGGTGTCCCCCTCGAGCCGCTGCGCCGGATGTCGGCCACCGTGCCGGTCCAGCAGGCGCAGCCCCTCACCAGGACCGACGCGGTCAAGCGCACCGCCGCGTCCGGCGACGGCGGGGGCGGGGGCGGCGCCGGGCAGGGGTTCGAGGTCCACCCGGAGCAGTACCAGGCGGCGGTGTCGCCGATGCTCGCCGCGTCCGAGCAGGTCAGGTCGGTGTACACCTCGTTGAGCGCGTTCCTGCCTTCGCTGGAGGCGCAGAACCCGTGGGGCAACGACGAGTCCGGCAAGAAGTTCGCCGAGGGCGAGAAGGGCTATCTGAAGTACAGCAAGGACACGCTGGACGTCGTGAAGGGCCTGCCCGACGCCCTCAAGGGCATCGCCGACGGCCTGAAGGCGATGGCCGAGGGCTACGAGGGCGCGGACGAGGCGGTCGCCGACGCATTCGACGGCATGGACACCGGCGCGAACCCGATCCCGGAGGCGCCGTCGCTGCCGAGCGCCCGGGTGAACAACCCCGTACACATCCCGGTGACCCCGCGGATCATCCAGAGCGGAAGGCACTGACCGATGGCTGTCGAACTCCCCGAGCCCCTCCAGTGGGTGCTCCTGCTGCTCGCGGGCTGCCGCTGGCCGGAGGCGGACGAGGACCAGCTCCGCGACATGGCCGATCACTGCCGCAAGGCCGCGGAGAGCCTGAAGGACGCCGCCCAGAGCTCCGACGCCGCGATCAAGCGCGCGCTCGACGGACAACGCGGCCTGGCGGCCGAGGCGTTGGGCAAGTACTGGGACAAGTTCGCCACCGGCAAGGGCACCCAGGAGGATCCCGGCTACCTGCCCGGTGCGATCAACGCGCTCGACGGCATGGGCGACATGCTCGAGCAGATGGCCAACTCTGCCGAGACCGCGAAGATCCAGATCATTGCGCAGCTCGGCATCCTGGCCTTCGAGATCGCCACCGCCGAGGCGGAGGCGCCGTTCACCGCGGGGGCCTCGCTGCTCCAGGTGCCGGTGGCGATCGGGGCCAGCCGGGCCGTGGTCTCCACCCTGCTGAAGACCCTGCTCAAAGAGATGATCACGATGGCGGCCAAGCAGGCCGCCCAGATGGCCGCGATCAACCTGCTGGCCCAGGGCATCGAACTCGCCGAGGGCCACCGCAAGAGCATCGACATGAAGGAGGTCGGCCAGAACGCGCTCGGCGGCGCGGTCGGCGGAGCCTCCGCCCATCTGATCGGCAAGGGCATCGGCGGCGCGGGCAAGAAGCTCGGCGCGGAGAACGCGCTGAACTCCACCGCCGGCAAGATGGCCACCGGCGCGGCCGTCGGCGTCGGCGCGGACGTCTCCACCCAGCTCATCACCACCGGCAAGGTCGACAGCGAATCCCTGCTCGGTTCCGGCCTCTCCGGCGGTGCAGGCGCGGGTCTGCACGCCGGCGCCGCCGCGATCAAGGGCCACGCCAACGCCCCCAAGCCCGCCGAGCTGCCGCACCTGGACACTCCGGGCGCCGGTTCGCGAAGCCTCGGCGAGGACGGCCCGCCCACCTTCTCCAGGTCCGCCTCCTCGTCGGGAGGCGGCAGCTACCACGGCCCGACCGGCGAGGGCGGATCCACCACCCGCTCGCTCGACGGCGGGAACGGTGCGGGGCACGCGTCCGGTTCCGGGGCCGGGACCGGTGGCGGGGAAGGCCTGGGCGCGGGATCGCACGCCGGGACGGACACGGCTGCGGGCTCGGGCTCCGGCCCGGGTGCGAGCGGCTCGCGGGTGAACGGGCTGATGCCGTTCGGCTCCGCACGGGCGAGCGAGACTCCACCCCCGGCCGGGCCGACGGACGGCGCCGGCCACCCGGCACCGGCCACCCACGAGGCGGGGAACGGCAGTTCGGGCGGCGCCACGCGCTCGTTCGACCCGCCGGCCCCGGCCCAGCACACCGGCGGCAACGAACCGACGTCCGCGCAGGAGCAGACCCCGCGCCAGGCGACCACCGCACCGAGCCACGAGTCGGCGGCGGTCCGGCCGGAGACCGCCGGGGTGCCGTCACATGAGCCGGTACCGCGTCAGGAGGCGGGCGTTCGGGAGCCGGTGGAGCAGCGGGTCGGGCAGGAGTCCGTGGCCCGGCAGGAGCAGCCGGTACAGGAGTCGGTCTCTGCGCGCGGTGTGCACGAGTCGGCGGCGGTCCGGCCGGATGATGCCGCCGGGGTGACGTCACATGAGTCGGTCGTTCGGGAGCCGGTGGAGCAGCGGGTCGGGCAGGAGTCCGTGCCCCGGCAGGAGCAGCCGGTACAGGAGTCGGTCTCTGCGCGCGGTGTGCACGAGTCGGCGGCGGTCCGGCCGGATGATGCCGCCGGGGCGGCGCCGCACGAGCCGGTGACGCAGGGCAGTGGGCAGGAGTCGGCGCTGCGGCACGACCAGCTCTCGCACGAGCCGACGGCGGGTCAGGAGCCAGTCGCGCACCAGCAGGTCCCGGAACGCGGCGGCCAGGAGAACGCGCCACGGCAGGAGCAGGTGCCGAACGATCCTCCCATCGGGCGTGGCTCGGACGAGGGTGCGCCGCGGCAGGAGCAGCCGGTGGGTGAGCCCGTCGCGGAACGTGCGGGGCAGGACGGTGTGCCGAGGCAGGAGCAGCCGCCGCACGAGCCCGCCGTGGAGCGCGGCGGCCACGAGGGCGTGTCGCGGGAGGAGCGGCCCGTCCAGCCCTTGTCGTCCGCCGAGTCCGGCGGGCCCCGGGCGGCCACCCCCGTCCACGAGCAGCAGGCTGTGGCAGCCGACTCGTCCGCCGGGCACACGGCTCCGCCGGTGCGCGAGACGGTGGCGCAGCCGTCCGCCGTCCCGCCGGAGCGCAGTGGTACGGGGCCGGTGCCCAACCTTTCCGGGGTGCTCGGCGGTGCCGCGCACGTGTCCGGGGCCGGCGGCAACACCAACCTCGATGGCGGGACCCGGATCTCCGGCGGCCACCCACCGACCCGCACCGAGCCGGAGCAGGCGCTGCCCGGCCAGGTGGGCACGCCCGACGCCGGCTCGTCGTCCGCCACCCAGAGCCCGAACGTCACCCCGCCGACGGCCGGGGGGTTCATACCCGGCCCGGTCGCGGGCAGCGGCTCCACCGGCCACCAGGGCGGCCACAAGGGCGGTCACCAGAGCGGCGGCCGACCAGGCTCCGGTACCCACTCGATTCCGCCCGCGCCCAAGCCGCCGGCCATGCGGCCCGCCACGTCCACCGGCTCCGGCGGCACCATCCGCCCGGGCACCGGACGCGGCCGCGACGGCGATCTGACGCCGCCCCCGCCGCCGCCACCGCCGTCGTCCGCGTCGGTGTCGGCGTCGGTGAAGCCGCAGCACGCCACCGCCGGAGGGGTCGGCGCGGCCTCGCACACCACGACGAGTACCGAGCACCCGGTGCGTGAGCACCACGACGGGACGACCGACGGCACCACCCGCAGCACCCCGGCCACGACCACCAGCAGCCACGACCGGGTCCCGCCCGGGCAGAGCCAGGAACGCGGCACGACCCCCGAGCCGAACAGGAGCCTCCCGTCACCCGCGGACCGGGCCGCCACCGAGGTCGACTTCCCGCCGCCGGGCTCACGCGTGGAGGTGGCGGCCGACGGGCTCTGCCTGCTCCACTCGGTCGCCGTCAGCGCACCCGACCTGGTGGGACCGCGGACGGCGACGTCCGGCGGCGCCGCCAGGCACCTGCAGACCGCGGTCGAACAGCACTTCAGCGAGCTGCCCCCGGAACGCTGGCCGACCGAGGTGGTGTCCAACTACCGCAACCACATGCTCGGCCGGCCGGGCCTGGGCGAGCGTGACCTGCTCGAGCACCTCCCGGCCGCCCTCCGGGACGGGTACGCGGGGATGCCGCTCGACGACCTGAGGGAGATCGTCGGCGACCACCTCGCCCACAACGCGCCGCCGCCGTCGCCCCGCGAACGGGAGGCCCTGCTCCGGACCGTCCGGGACTGGGAGAACCGCTGGCTGACCAACGAGGGGGAGATGCTTCCCGCCGCGGCGGCCCACGCACTGGGCCTCCGGATGCGGCTGGTCGGCCACGACGGCACCCCCCTGGCCGTCTTCGGACCCGCGGACGGGCGGGCGGTGACGGTGTACCACCAGGGCAACCACTACGACGGCAGCGAACCGGTGGCGTCCACCTCGACGGACACCCACCCGCCGGCCGCCACCCGCGAGGGCACGACGGTCCCCACCCCGGAGAAGTCCGGTGACAAGCCGTCGGCGCCGAAGGACCCCGCTCCGGAGAAGAGCGGCGAGAAGCCAGCCGCACCGAAGGACCCTGCCGCGGCGAAGGACCCTGCCGCGCCGAAGGACCCCGTCTCGCCGGAGAACCACGACGAGCCGGCGTCGACGCCCGAGGCCGAGCAGCAGCCATCCCAGCAGCAGCACACCACCGCAGACCCCGAGGCGCAGCCGAAGCCTGAGCCCAAGGTCGAGGCCGAGCCCAAGGTCGAGCCCGAGCCTGAGCCCAAGGTCGAGGCCGAGCCCGAGCCCGAGCCCAAGGTCGAGCCCGAGCCCGAGCCCAAGGTCGAGCCCGAGCCCGAGCCCGAGCCCGAGCCGAAGCCCGAGCCCAAGCCCGAGCCCGAGCCCGAGCCTCATCCGGAGGCGGAGCCGCAGCCGCCGCACCAGGACGCCGCCGGCCCCCGGCCGATCGCCGGTACCGATCTTGTGGTCGGACTGACCGAGAACGAGGCGGCCGTCCGGGACAAGGTCATCGCCGTCCTCGAGCACGCCGTGCCGGGGGACCGGGCCGCGGCCCGGGCCTTCGCCGACGCCCACTTCGGACCGGCGACCCTGCGCCCCATGCTCAGCGCGCTCTCCCGCGGCGAGGTCTGGACGGCCCCGCTCGAGGGCAACGGCTGGAGCGGCAGCATCAGGCTGCGCGGCCAGGTCACCGAGTCGACGCACCTGCGCACCGAGAAGATCGAGTTCGAGAACGGTGCCGACCGGACGGTGGCGACCGGGACCGGCCGCGACGCGCAGTGGCAGTACAACATCGGTGTCCAGGCCCGGCAGTCGGGCGGCGGCGCGGAGCCGGCGGAGCTCGCCGCCTACTTCCACGACCGCGGCCACGGCGAGGTCAACCTCGACCTCGGCGGGATGGTGGCGCGCTCCAAGACCTCCGAGCCCGCGGACGTGTTCAAGTCGACGATGCGGCTGGAGCTGGACTTCGGGGACCTGCGCCACGACCACACCCCGGTGCGCACCGGGTCCGGCGGGCACGCGGAGACGGTGGACCTCGGTCTCACGGTGGCCGTCCCCGTCCGCCCCGAGGCGGGCGCGGTCGGCGAACTGCGGACACCCCCGCAGCGCCTGCTGGACGGCCGTGTCGGCGGTCAGGAGATCGTGCTCGACCTGTCGCCGCGCGGCGCCTCCCAGGGCGACCGGCCGGTGCAGGAACTGCTCGACCACGTGGAGCAGGCGGCCAAGCAGGAGTTCGGCAAGGACTGGCCCGCGCTGCGCGAGAAGGTCCTCGCGGAGGTGGACTTCGGACGGCTCCAGCGGGACCTGAAGAGCATGACGGCCGGCGAACCCGTCACTGTCGCGCTCACCGACCGGCGCGGCCGGACGGTCGGCACGGTCGAGATCAGCGCGCGGGTCGGCGACCTGCGCCAGACCGGTACCACGAAGGAGACCGAGTTCAACATCGGCACCAGCGTCCAGCAGGTGCGCAGCACCGCGACGACCCGCGGCAACGCGGGACAGTTCGGGCTGGCGAACGTGCTGAAGCCGGGCGCGGCCCTGATGGGCGTCGGCGGCGCCGGGCGGCTCGGCCGGGACCGGGTCGAGATCGCGGGCGACAGCCGGTCCGCCCAGCTCACCAGCAAGTCCAAGGTGCCCGGCGTCCGTTACGAGGGCGCCGTCCACTTCGAGATGTCCTTCAACGGCAAGGCCGACACGCACGAGGCGGGAACGGCGGACGTCCGGCTGCTGGTGGACCGCGCGGACACGACCCCCGAGGCCGCCAAGGCCGACCCCGCGGACCACGGCACCACCCCGCCCGAGCCGCAGAAGCCGGCCGCCCCCGAGACCGACGGAACCGCCAAGAGCGACGGGAGCACGGAGACCGCCAAGGCGGAGGGGAGCACGGAGACCGCCAAGACCGACGGGACCGCCAAGACCGACGGGACCGCCGTGCCGCCGACGCACGAGGTCACCAGCCCGCCGGACTCGGTCTGGCACGGCGGTGACGACCGGGGCGGCCTGGGCGAGACCGTCGTGGTGCGGGACCTGGAGAGCACCGCCGCACTGCGGGCGGCCGTGGACGCCAAGGGGCGGGAACGCTTCGGCGACGACTGGGACGCCGTCCGCGACCAGGTCCTGCGCGGGTTCACCCAGCCGAACCTGGCCGCCAGGCTGACCGGGATGACCCGCGGCGAGGCGCTGGAGGTGAAGATCCCCGGCAAGGAGAGCCTGGTGGTCACCGCGACCGCCCGGGTCGAGTCGATGACCTACCGCCGCGAGGACGGCAAGGCCGAGCTCAACACGGTGAACGAGACCGGTGCGTTCAGCGTCGACCGCCGGCTGCTGGCCCGCACCGGCGCCGCCAACGGCCAGCTCGGCGGCGCCGTCGCCAAGGGCGCACCCGGCGCCGACCTGCTCGCCACGGCGGCCGGCCAGCAGCGCGAGCGCGTGGGCGGGCAGGGCCGCCAGGCCGACCGGGTGTACGCCAACGGGAAGTACAGCGCGCCGCAGGTCATCTACGGTGCCGACCTGGCCGTGGACGTGCACTTCGGCCGGCCCGGCGAGGCCCCCGACGGCCGGTCCGCCGTCTCGGCACCGCTGCGCGTGGAGGTCGGGATGGACGCCCGGGACACCGTCAAGGTCCAGGCGCCCCGCAGCGAGGACGGCACGGTCGCCTTCAAGCGCCCCGCCGAACCCTCCGAACCCGCCGAGTCGGCAGAGTCCGCCGCGCCCGCCGCGCACACCGAGGGCTCCGCACCCGCCCGCGACGACCGGACGGCCGGTGCCCGCCGCGCCGCCGTGGAGCTCGACCGGCCCCCGGCGACCCACACCGCCCCGCGCCGGATGCGCGAGCAGCACGAGCTGAACGCGTCGTACGTGGTGCACACCCTGAGCGGCGCCGACAAGGTGCGCACCGCGGTCGAGGACGCGGTCCGCTCCAAGTACGGCGAGCCGTCGGACGAGGTGACGCAGCGGATCGGCGCCACCTTCGACCGGGTCGCGCTCAAGACCCAGCTCTCCCAGCTCACCCGGGGAGGGAAGATCACCGAGACCGTCTCGGGGACGACCTGGAAGGCCGAGGTCACCGTCACGGCGAGGCTGGCGGACGCCACCTACCACTCCACCGCGGACAAGTACGAGTTCGAGTCCGGCACCCGCACCTCCCGCGGCCAGGGCAACCTGCGCGACCGCCGCGACCGCCTCGACGCCGGCGGCCGGACCAACATCCGGGCCCCGTTCGTGACCACCACCGGCGGCTACGCCCACCGGATGGACCGCAGCTACGGCCACGGCGCGGAGACCGTCGGCTCGGCCTCCAACCGCGGCAAGCACGTCGAGCCGGCCGTCTTCTTCGACGTCGACGCGGCGTACGACGTCAAGGTCACGTTCAAGCGCCTCGGGGTGGACGACGGCTCGCACACCCAGCAGGTCGACACGGTGGCCCGGGTGGCCGTCCCGATGCGCGACGCCGACCCGGTGTCCGGGCCGGTCGAGCGGACCACGGCGAAGCAGCCCAAGGGCTTCGTGGAAGGACGGCGGCTGGACTCCTCGGCCATCGTCACCGACGTCCACGCACTGCCCGGCACCGCCGGCCCGCAGACGGGCCCCCGGCGGACCCTCGGCGAATCGATCGTGTCGCAGGTCGAATCGGGCTGGAAGTCCGGCACCTCGCGCCCGGCGAGCGGGGGACCGGGCGGCCGGCCCAAGCCGGAACGCAACCCCTTCGCGAGCGACTGGGCGGGCATCCGCCGCAAGCTGGACGAGGAACTCACCCCCGACCGGCTCCAGTCCCGGCTGAAGGGCATGACGGCCGGGGACGAGATCGTCGTTCGGCACGGCCGCACCACCGTCCGGGTCGGCGCGGTGCTCCGCGACCGGATGGAGCACCTGGGTGACTCGGGTACCACCGAGTTCAACACCGGCACCGACGTCCAGCGGTCCTTCGCCGACTCCGCCGGCACCGGCCACGGCCACCAGGGCGTCCTCGGTGCGACGGCCGCCGTGCCCGTGCCGGGTGCGCCCGTCTCGGTGACCGCCGGCGTCACCGGTACCGGCGGCCGGGGCCAGGAGCACGCGGACGTCCGGACCAGCAGCACCGCGGCCGGCTCCGCGACCAAGGCCAAGCTGCCCGGCAGCGCCTACCGCGGCGAGGCCGAGCTGCAGTTCACGATCACCCGGCGGCCGTGGGTCGGTGCCTCCGTCCACCAGCGGCGCACCGCGGCGATCGGCTTCGAGACCATCACCGAGTCCGGCGAGACCGTGCCGGTCCCCCCGAAGGACTCCGACGACGCGCCCACCGCTCAGCGCCCGCCCCGCACGCTCCCGACCCAGGCGCCCGAACAGGTCAGCGTCCGGATCCCGCCGGAGCGGGTCTGGGAGACCGGGCTGCGCGACACCGACGTGCTGCGCTGGCTCGGCGATGTCGGCGGCGTCCAGGACCTGGTCCGGCTGCGCGGGCCGGAGTTCTTCGGCAGGTCGACCTGGCAGGAGATGGAGCCCATGGTCGGGACCGTCACCTCGCACAGCCACCTCTCGGCGCTGTTCGGCACCGCCAGCCAGGGCAGCGAGGTGGCGGCGAGCATCCCGACCAAGCGGATCACGCTCGGCGGCGGCAAGGGGGTGGAGGTCGGCGTGAAGATCGTCTCGCTCGAACACCGGGACACCGACGCCGCGGTCGAGCTGAGCCCGGCCAACGCCACCACCTCCGGCACCGTCCGCTCCGACCTCTCGGCGAAGAACGCGGGCGTGCAGGGCCAGGTCGGCGCCAGGATCACCGGGGACGTCACCAACAACCCGGCGATCACCGGCGGCGCCCAGCGGCTGTGGCGCGAGGGCGGCACGCACGGCGACTCGGGCCAGATCGTCTCCAACGGCAAGTTCGCCACCCCGATGGCCCGTTACCACGGCGCCGCCGAGGTGGAGGTGACCCTCTTCGACGGGAACCGCAACCCCGTGAAGGAGAAGGGCATCGTCCCGTTCACCGTCGACATCCCACTGTCCGAGACCACCGGGGTCGACCTGCCGGGCGACCACTACCTCGCGTTCACCGAGGACCACAAGGGCGGCGAACTGCGCTCCGGCGAAGGAGCACGGCTGCTCGAGGACGTCCACCGGACGCTGACCGGAGGCGACGGGCCGTTCGACCACACCGCCGCCACGCCCGCCGAACGCGACCAGCTGATCGGCACCGCCCGCCTCGGGCGGGCGGTCTTCGGCGGGGAGTTCACCGCCGGAACCGACGCCGGCCGCGCCCACATCCAGGCGACCCACCGGCTGGTCGAACTGGCCGGCGGGTCCTCGGCCGCCACCTCCGCCCTGCTGGGGGACCTGCTCAAGACCCCGGACGGCGCGGCACTCAAGGCCGACGACGTGCGCAAGGTGATCGACTACGTGGAGCGCAAGGGCGCCGAAGGGTCGCCCGTCATCCTCGACGACCTCGTCGCCGGGGCTCAGGACGGCTGGCCCGCGCACGAGCCGTACGAGATCCACCGCGAGACGTGGACCGAGCCCGGCCCGGCCAACGAACTGGTCACCGCCGCGATGGCGTCCGCCGCGGCCGCGGCCCGCCCGCTGCTCCAGGACGGGCTGCCGGAGATCGGGCGGCTCCACCTCACCGTCTCCGGCGAGGGCGCGGAACTGCCGCTGCACCGGGAGTTCGAGCTGAGCGGCGACCCGGCCGAGCAGATCCGCAGGATCGAGGAGGCCACCTACCTGAAGCCGGGCACGCGGCCGAGCGAGGTCTCCGTCCGGCTGGCCGCTGCACCAGAGAGCGGCCACCAGTGGGACTTCCGGGTCACCGCCCGCCCCGAGGGCAGCCGCGAACTGACGCTCCGCCACCGCCGGGCGGCGGACGACGAGCAGGGGGACGCTCTCGAGCCGAACGGGCAGGAGCAGAACGGGCGCGCGTCGGACGGGCAGGAGTCGGACGGGCACGGACCGGGTGGGGAGCATCCGGAGGAGCAGGGGTCCGGCGGGCAGCGGCCGGACGACCCGGTGCGGACCGCCGCAGCCGCCAGCGTCGCGGCGGCGGCCGCGTTCGCCGCAGGCCGGAGCGCGGCACCGGCGGAGTCCGGGTGATCACCCGGGCGGAGGTGCGGGGCGGTTGACCGGATGCCCGGCGTACACCCAGTGGGGACCGCACTCCACGGGGGCGTCCGCCGGGCGCCCGTCCCTCAGAGCCGCCGGGGCCCGG
Source organism: Kitasatospora sp. NEAU-CNBT7 (assembly GCF_057220535.1). Classification (NCBI taxonomy): domain Bacteria; kingdom Bacillati; phylum Actinomycetota; class Actinomycetes; order Kitasatosporales; family Streptomycetaceae; genus Kitasatospora; species Kitasatospora sp. NEAU-CNBT7. Next base: position 458,686 of record NZ_JBXQQB010000002.1, read on the forward strand.
CACCGTCGTCGGCGAGGCTGTCCCCGGGGTTGAGCAGGGCACAGGCCTTCATCGAGAGACAGCCGCAGCCGATGCACCCGGTGAGCTCGGACTCGAGCCGCTCGATGGTCTGCCGCCGCTCCTCCAGCCTGCGCTTCCACCCGCGCGAGGCCCGCTGCCACTCCTGATGGCTCGGCGGACGGTCGAGCGGCACGTCGGCGAACGCCTCCAGCAGGTCCTGCAACGGGATGCCGATCCGCTTGGCCACCGAGATCAGCGCGACACGGCGGAGCATGTGCCGCGGGTAGCGGCGCTGGTTGCGGTCGTCGCGCCGGGAGGCGATCAGGCCGAACTCCTCGTAGAACCGCAGGGCGGAGACGGCCGCCCCGGTCCGCGCGCTCACCTCGCCGATGCTCAGCCAGTCGTCAGCGGCGGGCCGGGCGTCGCCGGCACGGTAGCTCGTCATGCGGTGGCCTCCTCTTGTGCTCAACCTTACTTGAGGTCCTACGGTCGGCCGTGCCGGAACGGCAAGCAGCAACCAACCGGAGAGGACGGCAGGTCGATGACGTTTGTGATCGCTTTGCCCTGTGTGGACGTCAAGGACAAGGCATGCCTGGACGAATGCCCCGTCGACTGCATCTACGAGGGGGAGCGCATGCTCTACGTCCACCCCGACGAGTGCATCGACTGCGGAGCCTGCGAGCCGGCGTGCCCCGTCGAAGCCATCCTGTTCGAGGACGACACCCCCGAGGAGTGGCAGCACTTCACCACCGTGAACGCCGAGTTCTGCGCCGACCTCGGTTCCCCCGGCGGCAGCGCACGGGTGGGCCCGATCGGGCGGGACCACCCGACCGTGGCGGCCCTCCCGCCCCAGGGCACCGGGTGACCCGGCCGGCCGTGGCGGCCGCAGCAGCCCGGGGACGCGTCGGCGTCCCCGGTGCGGGCGTCCGCGGTGTGGGTGTCCGCTGTGCGGGCGGTCGGCCGCGGGTCAGCCGCGTTCCTGCTCGTCCGCACCGTCGACGGCGGCGGCTTGGGCCCGCCGGCGGCCCACCAGGGTGCACCCCACGGCCACCAGGCCGATGGCGATGATCCTGGCGGCCTGGTAGTAGCCGGAGGCCAGTTCCTCCGGGGTACCGGGCAGCCGGAAGGAGACCCAGACCGCCGCGACCGCCCCGAGGACGATCAGCGCGACCGATCCCCACGTCCCGAGCTCCGCCCACCAGGGCGCCTGGACGTGTCCCCGCTCCTCGGTCTGCGGGGTGTCCGTGTCGGCCATGTCTGTTCTCCCGGGCGTACGATGGCGGTCCGTCAGGGAGGACGCAGGAACGGCGCGAACGGTTCACCGGTCCTGTCTGTCTGTCTGTCTGTCTGCTCGCCTGCCCGCCCGCGCCGTGCTGCCGGTCGGCGGTACGGCGCGGGCGCGGTCGGCGGTACGGCGCGGGGGTGTGCCGCCGTCAGGCGCGGGCGCGGAGGACGTACGCCGTCATGGGCGCGGTCACCTGCCCCGCGCCCAGGCGGGCGGTCATCTCCTCGACGACGGTCGCCCGGACCGCCGGCCCGCCGCCGCGCTCCTCGACGGCCGTACCCACCGGGGTTCCGGCGAGGAACCCGGCGGCGATGTCGGCGGCCGACGCCGCCCGGCCCTCGAGCGTGAGCTCCTGCACGTCCTCGACGGCGAAACCGGCGGCCGTCAGATCGCCGGCCACGACGGCGCGGTCGGCGTAGCCGTGCGGCACCGTCGGGAGGAACCGCGGCGGGTCGACCGGAAAGGCCCGCTCCAGCCCGGCCTGCAGAGCGGCCGCGAACGCGTGCGCCGCGAGCGGTCCCCACGTGGTGAACAGGAACCGGCCGCCCGGGCCCAGCACCCGGCGGACCTCGGTGAAGGCGGCCACCCGGTCGGGAAAGAACATCACACCGAACTGGCAGACCACCAGGTCGAAATGCCCGTCCGGAAACGGCAGCCGCTGCGCGTCGGCCTGCCGCCACACCGCGCCCGGGGCCCGGGCCGCCCCGAAATCGACCATGGCCTCGTTCAGGTCGGTCGCGGTCACCTCGGCCGTCGGCACCGCCTCCAGCAGCCCCGACGTCAGCACACCCGTCCCGGCGGCCAGCTCGAGGATCCGCCGGGGTCCCAGCGCCGCCGCCCGCGTGGCCAGGTCCTCGGCGAACGGCCGGAAGACCGCCGCTACGAGGTACCGCTCGTACGCGGCCGGCATGGAGCCGGACCACCACCGGTCAGCGTCGATCCCCGTCACCCGACGACGGTAGCGCCGCCACGCGGGACTTCCGCGCCCGGCACGCCCGCCGGACGGGCGGATGGCCGGCCGGTGCGGTCAGCGGTACTCGCAGAGGTAGGCGGTGTCGGCCTCCACCTTGAGGTCGAAGGTGCTGGTGCCGGGGACGTCGAACCGGGTGCCGGCGGCGAAGGTCCGCCAGTCGTCGGCGCCGGGCAGCCTGACGGTCAGGGCTCCGCTGATCACGTGCATGGTCTCCGGGCCGGCGGTGTCGAACCGGTAGTCACCGGGGGCCATGACGCCGACGGTCGCGCGCCCGTGCTCCTGCTGGAAGGCGATCGACTTGACCGTGCCGTCGAAGTACTCGTTGACCGTGAACATGGGCATCCCTCTCGGGGAAGGGGCGGGAACGAGCGGGGCCGCTCGCCGCGGGCTGACTGCCGGCGGGGGAAAGCTACCGGCGGGGCCGTCCCGGCCGACGGCCCGTCTCGCCCTGCGGAACCGCGGAACCTCGGACCGGCGGATCGGGCATCCGGGAACCGCCTGCCGACCGGGCGGCGGGCCCGGTCCGGCGCGGCGCCGGGCAGGAGCCGGGCAGGAACCGGGGTGCGGCAGCGTACGTCCCTCGCACCATGACAGCCGACGAACTGCCGGAGCACACGCACCCCACCGGGTCCACCCCGCCGTCAGTGGCCGCTGCGGACCCGCCGAAGGTCAACGACTACGACAGCTTCGCCGAGGGGTACGCGGCCGAGAACGAGACCAACCTCGTCAATGCCCACTACGAGCGGCCCGCGATGCTCGCCCTCGCCGGAGACGTGACCGGCCGGCGGATCCTCGACGCCGGCTGCGGCTCCGGGCCGCTGTCCGCGGCGCTGCGCGACCGCGGCGCCGCCGTGAGCGGCTTCGACGCGAGTGCCGGCATGCTGGCGCTGGCCCGCCGGCGGCTCGGCGACGGCGCGGACCTGCGGGTGGCCGACCTGGGCGGCCCGCTGCCCTATCCCGACGACGCGTTCGACGACGTGGTCGCGTCCCTGGTGCTGCACTACCTGGAGGACTGGGGACCGGCACTGGCCGAACTGCGCCGCGTCCTCAGGCCGGGCGGCCGCCTGATCGCATCCGTCGACCACCCCTTCGCCATCAGCCTCATGCACCGCGAGGCAGGCCGCCACGCCGAGTACACCTACTTCGACACCACCAACTGGACCGAGGAGTGGACCATGGGCGGCCGGACCGCCCGGATCAGCCTCTGGCACCGGCCGCTGCACGCGATGGTCGAGGCCTTCACCGCGGCCGGCTTCCGGATCACGGTCATCAGCGAGCCCGAGCCCGCCCCGGCCGCCCGCGAGCTCTTCCCCGAGGCCATCGCGGACAGGCCGCGCTTCCTGTGCTTCCTGTTCTTCGTCCTGCACGCGGACGGGACCGCTCCCGGCCGCTGACCACGCGACCGTCGCCGCCGCGAGGACCGGCCGGCCGACCGGCCGACCGGCCGGCACAAGTCCGGCACCATCGTCCCGGACCTCGAGGCGATGCGATTCCCCGACCGCCTGCCCGGCGCGCCGGGCAGATCGGCGGCCTCGGCCGACTCAGTGCGGAGCGGCCGGCTCGGCCGTGGCGAACTTGCGCGCGGCCGGCTCCGGCACGCCGAACTCGCGGTCGGCCGTGGTGGTCACCCACATCGGGAGCTGCGCCACCGCGATGGCCGGTGAGGCCGGGAAGCCCGGGGTGATCGCTCCCTTGGGGAAGAAGGCCGTCCGGCATCGCCGGCACAGCCAGGCCGCCTGCCAGACCCGGTGGCGCCGTTCCCAGACCGCGAGCTGCTTCGCGGCACCGTCCGCGGCCGCCTTGACCCGCCGTCGTCTCGTCGACAGCTGGACGACGAGCCCGGCCACCGCGAGGGGCCCGGCCAGGATCAGTGGGGCGAGGAGGTAGCCCAGGCGGTAGGCGGGGGTGGCGTCATGCAGTTCGGAGGGGTTCTCGACCAGGCTCTTCAACGACAGGGCGGCGACCACGACCGCCGCGATGTAGAGACCCATGGCGGGCCTACTGCGCTCGGCCGTCGCCTGCAGATGGGGCGGTGGCGGTGGCGGGGGCGGCAGGAGAAGGCCGTGCTCCGTTGCCGTCAGGGGGTCGCCGGTGTCGGTCAGGGCGTGCGGCACGCTCACGGTCCGGTCGGACTCGGTGCAGCGGGGGCATACAGCGTTCATCGGCCGGTGATGCTCCGGTCTGAGGGGCACCCGAAGGTGGTGCGTGGACGGCGTGACAGCGTATTAGAGCACAGACGTGCGAACGTCCGTCACATGATTTCGCAGGTCAGCCCGTTCGCGGCCATACCCGGGGTGTTCGGCGCGGTCCGGCTGTTCGAACGCGGGGGCGGCGTGGTTGGATCGGCGCGTGACGGATTGGTCGACGCTGAGCGATGCGTGTGGTTCGGCAGAGCATGTTCCCGCCCTGCTGGACCGGTTCGAAGCTGATGCAAGGGGTGTGTGGCCGGAACTGATGGACCACCTGTGCCCGCAGCTGGACACCGTCTTCCCGGCGAGCTTCGCCGCTCTGCCCAGGCTGGCCGCCCTCGCGTCGGCCGGGAGCGAGGAGAGCCGCCGATCGGCGCTGCTGGCTGCTGGAGTGATCATGTCCTGCGCCCCCAGCGGCGACGAGGTGTTCGAGGTCTTCTCGGCACCGATCGCCGACCTCCACCGGGTGGCGGACCAGTGCCTCCGAGGCGCTGCCGACATGGAGGACTACCTCTGTCGTCAGTACGTGCTGTGCTTCAAGTCCGCGACCCCGGAGGGGTTCCGCGTCGACGTGACCTACCACCTCGAGGTGACCGACGACGAACCGGCCGCCGACGGGTGAACGACGAGCGGCTCGAGGCACCGGCCGCAGCTGCGCCCTGAGCGTACGCACCGGCCCGGCAGGGGTGAGCGGCGGCCGCGTCAGGGCCCAGGTGACATTCTCCGAACCAGCCGTCCTGGCGCCGCTGTTGGTCACACCATCGGGTGGCTTCTGCAACGGCGCGGCGAGCGCTGCCGTCCGTGGCGCCCCTGCCGGAATAGGGTCCGTCGACCGAACGATCCGATCGAGACCGACGGTGAGGCCCCATGTCCGGCGCAATTCCCGATGTCGATCCGACGAAACCCAGTATCGCCAGGGTCTATGACGCCTTCCTCGGCGGCACGGACAACTACGAGGTGGACCGTGAGGTGGTCCGGGGCGTGCGGAAGGCCGCGCCGGAGGCCGCCGATCTGGCGGTCGAGAACCGGGCGTTCCTGATCCGCGCCTGCCGCTTCCTGGCCGGCGAGGCCGGCATCACCCAGTACCTGGACTGCGGTTCCGGCCTGCCGACCGCTGAGAACACCCATCAGGTGGTGCAGCGGATCGTTCCGGACGCGCGGGTCGTCTACGTGGACAACGATCCGCTGGTGCTGGCCCACGGCCGCGCGCTGCTGGAGGGGAACGAGACGGCCGTCATCGTCCCCGCGGACATCTTCGAGCCGGAGAAGCTGCTGCGGAACGAGGTGGTGGCGTCCCATCTGGACCGGAGCAAGCCGATCGCGCTGCTGCAGCTGGGCACGCTGCACCACTACAACGGCGAGCACCTGCGCACCCGCAAGGACATCATGCGCGCCTACCTCGACGCCCTTCCGTCCGGCTCCTACGTGGCGATCAGTCACTTCCTGGACCCGGAGGACGAGTACAGCGCGACCGCCCGCACGATGGAGGAGATGTTCCTGCACAGCATGATGGGCAGCGGCACCTTCTCCACCAGGGCCGAGCTGGAGGGCCTGTTCAACGGGCTGGAGCTGGTCGACCCGGGTCTGGTCCGGTGCGCCGACTGGCGGCCGGACGCCCCGCGGGCCGGGGAGCTGAACGCGGCGCAGCGGTGCATCGCCGGCGGTGTCGCCCACAAGCCGTAGACGGCGATCCCGGATCCCGCGATCCGGTGAACCGTCGGCGAGGTCGCGCCGCCGAGGAGACCGCCGCCGAGGAGACTGTCACCGAACGTCCGGTCGGGGGTGGTAGCGGCGCGTATCTTTGGCATGTACGCTCAGTGGTGGTGGCAGGTCGTGGAGACGGCCGCCTTCGCGCTCCGTGGGGGGAGCGCTGGGGCGGCCGTGGTGACCTGCTGGGCCCGGCTGTGTATTCCGTGGGGGAGTGCCGGCCGGGTCCATCTTCCTGTCTTCGGTGTACCCGGCCGGAGCCGGATTTATGCCGGGTTCATGCCAGGTCCCTGTGGTGGCGGCGCGACTCCCCGGTCCCGCGGCCGTTGCTGAGCCCCCGGCCGTTCCTGATCCCGCGTCGGAACCCCGCCTCGGAACCCCGCCGCGGGCGCCGCTGTCAGTGACCCGCCCTACCGTCCTCGACATGACGCAAGCCGTACACACCTACGCCTACCTGCGCCCCTCCGCGGTGCACCGGCACAGCACCGGACCCAGCCTCGCCCTCGAGACCTCCGGCGGCGCCACCCCGCTCGGCCGGGCCGCCAACCCGCGCTTCTTCAGCGGCTTCCTGACCTCCCCCGCGGCCGCGGCCGCCGCCCTCCTCACCGTCGCCGACATCGCCGCGGCCCGCTACCACCAGCCCCGCCTGCGCGCCTCCCTCGACCCCGTGGTCACCGCGGACGGCGACCGGCTGCGCTTCGAGTCCTTCTCCGGCTGCTGCGGCGTCCACGCCCGCCTCGACGTCCTCGCCGACGGCCTCGACGGCGGCGACGTCCACCACGGCACCACCAACGTGGACATCAACAACCCGCTGCGGGAGAGCCTGTCACGGCTCGGCGGCACCGACCCGCTGCACCTCGCCGTCGGCCCCGACGCCCTCGAGGTCACCACCCTCGAAGGACCCCTCGTGGAGAAGAAGGTCCCGCTGCCCGAACGCTGGCTGCGCGGCTTCGCCGAGACCCAGATCATCGCCGCCACCTTCGAACTCCGCGCCGAACTCCCCGCCGCCGAGGCCGTCCGCTTCCTGCGCGCCCTGCCCCGCAGCGGCGGCCGCTCCACCCCACCCGGCTGGGTCGTCCCCGCCGGCCGCACGCTGCGCCCGACCGCCCGTCCCGTCCCCGGCGCCGTCTGCCTGCCCGGCCCCGAGCGCCTGGCCGCGCTCCAGCGGGTCCTGCGGCACGCCCTCGCCCTGCGGATCTACGGCCCGGCCCAGGTCAGCGGCCCCGCCGCGTCCGCCTGGGAGATCGTCCTGCCAGACATGCGACTGACCCTCACCCTCTCCCCGGACGCCGCCCGCGGCTTCTCCGGCGAAGGCGGCGTGCTGGACGCGCTCGCCGCCGAAGACTCCGCGGACGACGCCGACCTGATCGCCGCCCTGCTCGCCTGGGACCCGCGGATCGACCCGGCCGAACTCGCCGAGCAGGCCGCGATCCCCGTCACCCGGGTGCGCGCCGCCCTCACCCGCCTCGGCACCGCCGGCCGGATCGGCTACGACCCCGCGGACGCCGCCTACTTCCACCGCGCCCTGCCCTACACCACCGGCCACGCCGAGGCCCACAACCCGCGGCTGACCGCCGCCCGCGCCCTGCACACCGCCGGCGCCGTCCGGCTGGAGGACGAACGCGCCGTGGTCACCGTCGGCGACCACGTCCAGCACGTGCGCACCGGCGCCGACGGCGTCCTCGGCTGCACCTGCCTGTGGTGGGCCAAGTACCGCGGCGGACGCGGCCCGTGCAAGCACGTGCTCGCCGTCGGCCTGGCCCGCGCCGCCCGGACGGAGGACGCCCGGTGAGCGAGCTGACCGACCTGGTGCGCCGCGGCCGCACCACCCGCACCGCCCACCTGATCACCCGCCTCACCCCGGAGCAGCGCCGCGCGGAGCTGCCCGCGCTGCGGGCCCTGCGCACGGAGTACGAGCGGAGCTGGAACACCTCCGCCGGTGCCTGGACGGCGCTGCTGGTGGCCGGCGCCGGCTGCCACACCGCGCCGGCGGCCGCCGCCGACTGGCTGGGCGGCCGGGCCTTCGAGGACTGCTCCGGCTGGCGCAACCCGTCGCTGCGGGCCGTGCTGGAGCGCCAACCGGCCGACTGGCGGGCCGCCGTGGTCGCCCGCCTCGCCGAACGTCGTGCCCCCGGCCTGCAGTGGTCCGAACGCTTCCTCCTGCTCGAGGACCTGGTCCACGGGCTCGGCTGCCCCGTACCGACCGCCGACCCCTTCGTCGTGCAGTGGGCCGCCGAGCGGGCCCGCCCCGACCGGCGCGGCGGCGCCCTGCCGCCCGGCACCGACCTGCACGCCCGGCTGGCCGCCGACCCGTTCACCCCCGCGCTCGCACCCCGGCTGTTCGAGGTGGCGGAGATCGGCTCCGAGCTGGAAGGGCCGTGGGCCGCCAAGGACGACTCCCAGCGCTGGCCCGCCGTCCTGGCCAAGCTCGCCGACGACGGGGTGCTGGACCGCACCGACCTGCTGACCCGCTGCCTGGCCCGGCTGCTGCGCGGCGGCCGCCCCGCCGAACTGCGGCCCTTCCTCACCGTGCTCAAGGCCTTCGCGCCCACCGAGGACGAGTACGCCGCACACGTCCCCACCCTGCTCGGCCTGCTGGACGGCCCCTCCACCGTCGCCGGCCACGCCCAGCAGGTGCTGGCCGACCTCGAGAGCGCCGGCCGACTGCCCGACGAGGTCCTCGAGCAGGCCTGCGCGGTCCTGCTGTTCCGGCCGGAGAAGAAGCTCGTCCGCGCCCAGCTCGGCTCGCTCGACCGCACCGCCCGGGCGGCCCGCGACCGCTCGGGACCGGTGGTCCTGGCCACAGCCGGCGCCCTCGGCCACCAGGACCGCAGCCTCCAGGACCAGGCGCTCAAGGTGATCGCCCGTCACCTCCCCGCCGCCGGCACCGCCGTCCTCCCGGCCCTGCGACAGGCCGCGGCCTCGCTCGACCCCGCCCACCACGCCCGCGCCGCGCAGCTGTTCGGCACCGAGATCGCCACCGAGGCGTACCAGGAGCTGCTCCCGCCCGTACCGGCACCGCGGCCCGTGCCGCCGCCCGTCGCCACCCCGGCCGAACTCGCCGAGGAACTCGGCGCGGTACTCGCCGGCGACCAGGACCCCGTCACCTTCGAACGCACCCTGGACGGCCTGGTACGGCACGCCTGGCACGACCGCGCCGCGCTCGCCGAGGCGCTCGCGCCCGTCCTGGGCCGCAACTCCTGGCACCCGCTGCACCCCGTCGCCGAAGCCGCCACGGCGACCTCCGTGCCCCGCGCACTCGCCGTGATCCGCGGCCGCGACGACCGGCTGCGCGGCCACGACGAAGGCAGCGGCTTCACCGACCACCTCGCCTCCCGCATCGAGGAGACGGTCCACCGGCTGGCCACCCGCCCGGTCCCGTACCTGCTGGCCACCCCGACCACCGCCACCGGCGCGATCGACGCGGCCACGCTGGTGGAGCGGCTCGCCGGCTACGAGCACCACGGCACCGCCGCCGGCCCGGTCGACCTCACCCAGGCACTGCTGCGCGCCACCCCGACCCGCGACCCCGAGGTGCTCGCCGCAGCCGCCCGACTCGAGTCGCCGGAAGGCGAGCGGCTCGCACAGTGGCTGCGCACCGGCGGGCTGCCGCACCGGGCGTCCACGGCGGAGGTCGTCGCCGCCGAGACCCTGCTGCCCTGGGCGGTGCCGACCCGCAGGCTGGCCCGGCAGGACGGCTCGCCCCTCGCGGCCGGCCTCCCGCGGGACACCGCCCGCCTGCTCGGCCCCACCGAGCAGCGGCACCGCCGCTCGTACTGGTCGCCCTGGACGGACGCCCACCGCACGGCCGTCCTGCCGCACCACCGCGAGGAGACCGCCGCCCGGCTGCTGCACGTCGTCGCGGGCGCCGCCGACCAGGACGAACGCGGCGCCGCCGCCGTCCTCCCGTACCTGGCGGAGGCCGACGGCCCGGCCGGCCCGGCGGTCCACCTCGCGCTCGGCCACGGCCTCGGCGCCCGGCACCGGGAGGACCGCACCGCGGCGGTGGACGCCCTGCTGGTCCTGGCCGCCCGCGGCGACCTGGACGGCGCCCTGCTCGGCCGCGAGAGCGCCGAACTGATCCGCCTCGGGACGGTCAAGCCGACCCGGCTGGCCGACGCGCTGCGCGCAGCGGCCGACACCGGGGCGTACGGCACCGTGTGGACGGTCCTGGCCGCGCTGCTGCCCGGCCTGCTGGCCCAGGACCCGGCCCGGCCCGGCGACCTGCTCGCCCTCGGCGCGGACTGCGCCCGCCGCAGCGGCGCCCGCGGGCCGATCGCCGCCGTCACGACCGTCGCCGCCCGCGGCGGCGCGAGCCGCGCCGTACGGGAGGCGGCCGCCCTGCGGGACGTCCTGGCCGGGTGACGTACGGCCGCGGCCGCGGGCGGCGGTGCGGACGGCGGTGCGGACGGCGCTGCGGACGGCGCTGTGGGCGGCGGTGCGGGCGGCGGTGCGGGCGGGCGGGGCTGCTGCGCCGGGCCCGCCCGTAGCGGCGGCCGGGATCACAGGAGACCGAGGTGGTCCAGGGCGAGGTAGGCGGCGGCGGTGTCGGTCATCGCGCCGCTGCGGAGCACGGTGGCGCGGAACTCGGACAGGGGGAGGGTGACCACGTCGATGAACTCGGTTCGCTCCGGGTCGGGTTCGGCGACCTTGACGCAGTCTGTGGCACCGAAGGCGATCCGCAGGGCGTCGGAGTAGGCGTCGTGCCAGTACGGTCCGACCGTGTGGAGCTCTCCCCGGTAGCCGGTCTCCTCCAGCAGTTCCCGGGCGATGGCCTCGGCGGCGAGCTCGCCGGGTTCGACGATCCCGCCGGGGAGTTCGTACAGCACACGGGCGGGGCCGGGCCGGAACTGGCGCGCGAGGACGACGTGCCGCTCGGCGGTGAGCGCGAGAACGGCGGCGCCCGGGCGTTCACGCTTCAGGTAGAACTCCTCCCTCGCCCCGTCGGGCAGCTCGAAGTCGACGCGGTCCACGGACCGCCCGAACCTGCTGAACACGGCGGTGCGTTCGAGTTCGCGCCAGGCCGCGATGTCGGTCGTCATGGCAGGACCCTACGGCCGCGCCGGCCGCATCGGCCTCAGGTCGTACACCCGTGGGCCGACGTCCGGGCGGGCGTCGTCCGACGGTCCGATGCCGCACGGGAGAGGCGTGTGACAGCGTTCCTCCGTGCCCGACACACCTCTGTCGCAGCACGGATGACGATCCATCACCGCAGGAGGGGAACCCTTGACCACCACGCCGTTCATCAGCCGCACGGGCCTGCCGCGCCGCCGCGTCCTGGGAGCCGCGCTGGCCGCCGGGGCCGCCGTGCCGCTCGCCGCCGTCGCCGCTCCCGCCTGGGCCGACCCGGCCGACCCGGGCGAGCCTGCTCCGACGCCGGCCCGGCTCACGCTTCCCGCACCCACCGGGCCGTACCCGGTGGGCACGGTCCAGCTGCGCCTCGTCGACCGGTCGCGCCCGGACGCGATCGCGGGGCCCGGGCACTTCCGCGAGCTGATGGCCGCCGTCTGGTACCCGGCCAGGAACACCGACGGGTACCCGACGGCGCCCTGGATGCCGGCCGGTGCCCTCCAGGCGTTCCTCACCGACGTGGGGTTCGGCGCCCTGGCCCCGCTGGCGCCGCTCACCGCCGGCCGGGTCGGCGCGCCGGTACGGCGTTCGGGCCCGCGGCTGCCCGTCCTGGTGTACGCCCACGGCGCGCACAGCCACCAGGGCGACCACACGACCATCGTCCAGGAGCTCGCCAGCCACGGGTACGCGGTCGTCACGATTGCCCACCAGTACGACACGTACACCGAGTTCCCCGACGGCCGGGTCACCGTCCCGAACCGCGACCCGCAGGCCCCCACCCTGCCGGGGGACTTCGCCGCGGACCTCCGCTTCGTCCTCGACTGCGTCGAACAGCTCGCCGCAGGGTGCAATCCGGATGCCGACCGGCGGGCCCTGCCGGCCGGACTGCTCGGCTCCCTCGACCCCGACCGCATGGGCGCGTTCGGCTGGTCGAAGGGCGGCACGGCCACCGCCTGCGCCGCGCTGGCGGACCGGCGCATCCGCGCCGGGCTGAGCCTCGACGGGCCGATGGTGATGAACCCGCCGCTCTCCGGCGACCTGGACCGGCCGTTCATGATGATGACCGCCGACTTCACCCGGGCCACGGACCCCGCCGCGGCCGCGTTCTGGCCGCACCTGCGCGGGTGGCGGGTCGACATCCGGGCCGAGGGCGCCGTCCACGTGTCGTACGGCGACGACGAAGCCCTGTTCGCCCAGGTGGCTACGTTGCTCGGATGGAGCGCGCAGCAGCTCCAGGAGGCGATCGGCACCCTCGACCCCGCCCAGGGGGTGAGGATCCAGCAGGCGTACCCGCTCGCGTTCTTCGACGAGCACCTGCGCCACCGCCGCGGCCACCTGCTCGACGGACCGTCCCCGTCCTTCCCGGCGGTGACGTTCCTCCCCTGAACAGCCGGGAGGACAGCCCAGGTGCAGGCGTGCGGCCCGCCCCGGCAGGGGCGGGTCACGGCAGGCCGACGCGCACCGCGACCTCGTTCCGACACAGCCGGCCATCGACCCACAGCGCCAGGTCGAACTCCTCGAAGGCCGCGCCGCACTCCGTCAGCAGCCGCTGGGTGAAGCCGGACAGCGCCTCCGGCGCACCGGACCAGCCCGCCGTCCGAGCGGCGGCGCGAAAGCCCGGCCGCTCGGCACGCAGCGCCAGGGTCTCCGTCACCGCGTCTCCCGCAGACTCCGCAGCGGGGATGAACCGACCGGGCGGACACGCGTGGAACCGCGGCCCCGGCCGGTCCGCCGCTGCCGCCCGGTCCGCCGCCCCGGCCGGCGAGAACCGGCGGTCGGCCGGCGGTGCCGCGCTCCCCAGCCACAGCTCGACCGCCGTCCCACGCAGCTCACGCGGGTCGATCCGGTAGCTGTGGGAGCCGTCGGCGTCGAGACCGAAGACGGTCTCCAGACCGGACCACGCACTGTGCAGCCGCGACACCACCGACCGGCAGAACGCCCGCAGGGCGGCGGTGCTGTCCCCGTCCTCGCCGGCCGTCCGGTCGATCGTGAGGTGCAGGTAGCAGTCGTAGGGGCGCTCCGCCGGCCACTCGGCCGAGGACTCGCCGACCGCGGGACCGAGCCGGTCGCCCGGCTCGGTGCTCATCCGGAGGCCGAACAGCGACCCGTCCGGTCCGGTCGCCCGCTGCCAGCGCACGGCTGACGGGTCATCCGGCAGGCCCAGCACCGTGGCCACCTGCCGGACGGTGAGGGCGTCGCCCGAGAGCCGCCGTACCAGGAGGGCCGCATCACTCGCCATCGCCGGGCACCCCCAAGTCGTCGTACATCCGTTCGCCACCGATCCTACCGGCGGGGGATCCGGCGGGGATCCGGTGGTCGGCCGGCGGAGAACTGCTGCGCGGGCCGGGTGGCAGCCGCCACCCGGCCCGCGCAGGGCCGCGTCACCAACCGGTCAGGGGCCGGTGGCGCTGTCCAACTCGGTGTTGTAGTCGGCGAGTCGGGCGATCTGGGCGGCGCTCAGCACGCCCTGGAACGCCCACACGTCGTCCAGTTCGCCGGAGAAGTACTCACCGAACGTGCCGGTGGCCTTCGCCCGGCCGAACTGCAGGCCGCCGGTGGCGTCGA